>QVQD01000227.1 GCA_003584875.1 Methylococcales bacterium | reverse complement strand
TACATTCGACCTGTGATACGTGGCGAATTTGTCGCCCCTACAGTATGATTTCCGCAGTGACTTTGTCGGGTTACGCTATCGCTAACCCGACCAATAATGCTATTATTGATAGCTCTAAAACAACCACTATGCTAATCAACTAGGTGTGAATTAATGAAAATGCTCGTTATGCTCGCTATGTTATTAAGCTCTACTCAGGTAGTGGCGGATATTTATAAGTTTGTCGATGCCGATGGTCGTATTTACTATACCGACGAACCTCAAAACAACCTTTATAAGCTCATCATTAAAACACCGCCACCCACTTCAAACCCTGTTTCTTCTTTAAGAAGCGATTCATACAAAGACCCAAGCTTTTATGGAGCTAACAAAAAGAGATTTTCTGATCTCATCGAACAAACTGCTTATAAACACCAAGTTGATGCTAAATTAGTCCATGCGGTCATACAAACAGAATCAGCTTACAATGCCGATGCGCAATCACCCAAAGGCGCAGTCGGACTAATGCAATTAATGCCAGATACCGCCAAACGTTTTGGTGTTATCGATCGCAATGATCCTGACCAAAATGTAGACGGAGGCATACGCTATTTAAAACATTTAATAAATTTATTTAATCCCAAGATAGACCTTGCCTTAGCGGCTTATAACGCCGGCGAAAATGCCGTCATGCGTAATAACAATACCATTCCTCCCTACCCTGAAACCCAAAACTACGTCAAACAAGTCTTAGCTTTATATCGCCAATAGACCCAATATAAACTAACGTATTTTGACAGCCGCTCATTAACGTGTTAGTTTTATAACCAGTTTTGAGTTTGTGTGAAATAGAGCATTCCCTCTAAAAAGAGCCAGAGGCAACAGAGTTCCAGCGTTTATATTATTCAATCAGACTGTAGGCCGAAATAAGGCTTTAAGAGCGTAGCGAGTAAAGTGTTTCCGGCATCGGTAGGCTTCCTATGCCGGAAACGCCATCATGCGCTACGCTTAGATGGCCTTATTCCGGCCTACAAGCTGTCAGAAACTTTAGCACTCAATGTCGGGTTACGCTATCGCTAACCCGACCTACCTAAATGATTAGTTTTTGTAGGGTGGATAAGCGCCAGCGCATCCACCGAGTATGATCGAGCCAGTCTCTAGGATGACCTTCTCAATGCAGCAAGAATAGTTTCAGCCCATGAATTTTTCTATGGATAACCTTCAGTCATGATGAACCGCAGTGTTTTATTTGCTACTGGCTTGTATTTAGTCTTTGTCATATACGGCAGTCTTGTGCCGTTAGTGCCTACTCACTTATCTTTTGAAACGGCCTTAACGCACTTTAAACACATGCCTTATTTAAACTTAGGTGCAGCCTCTAGGGCAGATTGGATAGCCAATATAGTGCTGTATATTCCTTTGGCTTTTCTGGCATCGAGCAATTTTAATCGTATTTATTCTCTGCTAGGCCGACTTTTAGTAGCATTCCTCGTATTAGCTTTTTGCTTACTAATCGCCATTTCAGTTGAGTTTAGCCAATTGTTTTTTCCACCAAGAACTGTCTCATTAAACGATCTAATCGCTGAAGCCTTCGGATCACTGATAGGTGTATTGGGCTGGCTATTTTTAAGCGCTTACTTTTCGGGCTTATGGCGTCAATTACTCAGCGCTAACAAACTGTCCGCAAACTCAGCTATTATCTTCTATGTACTGTTTTATACTGCGCTGAGTTTATTCCCTTACGATTTCGTCACCTCCATCGCCGAGCTTAAATTTAAACTAGCCCATGGTTCAGATAGCTTATTGATGTCTTACGCTACTTGCCAAGCTAATAACTGGCAGTGTGGATTTAAAATATTCTTAGAAATAGCCCTATTATTACCGTTAGGCTTTTTGTGTGGTTATTTACCTTATAGACGACGACTCACCCTTGCCTTATTACTGGGTTTATCTTTAGGTCTTTTCATTGAAGTAACACAAGTGTTTTTATTATCAGGCTCTGGACAAGGACTCTCTGTCATCTCTCGTATGATCGGCATAGGCCTAGGTACTTATTTATGGAGTCGTTTTCAAAGTTTAGACATAGCAAACACTCTCGGCATACTAAAAAGATTACTACCCTTAATGATCCCAGTTTATTTATTAGTACTGATCGCCGCTAACGGAGAACTGACTAGTCAATGGCTAATGCTACAACCTGCCTTAGACAGACTTACAGATATACATTTTTTACCACTGTATTATTTTTACTATACTTCTGAGGCCGCCGCCTTAACCAGCTTGTTAAACATCATCGGCCTTTATTTTCCTATCGGTTTATTTTGTTGGTTAAGCACCATCAATCGAAATGATTTACAACGCCCGCTTACTCTGCATTGGTTTTATGTAGGATTACTGGCAGGCTTGCTTGCCTTGCTTATAGAGACGGGCAAATTATTTTTAGCCTCCAAACACCCAGACCCCAGCAATATTTGGCTAGCTTTTATAGTGGCAGCGACTAGTTACCAATTCATGAACATTCTGCCCACTTGGTTAATTGATCCACAGAAGCCTAGCAATACAATAAACACCGATCCGATAAGCACTCCTACACAAATATCACCGTTAGTGTCCTTACCCACTTTTGCAGACGATAAACGCTGGCGCATTGTGTCTTTATTATTGTGGAGTCTTATCATGGTGACAATATTCGATTATCCAGTCGCTCCTTTAGCTTTGGGAGCATTTTTATTGGGCTATGCTACTCTTATAGCCTATAAGCCTTATAGTTGGTTAATCGTAATACCTGCCTTATTACCAATAATGGATTTTGCGCCTTGGACAGGACGCTTCTTCTTTGATGAATTTGATTTAGTTATTTTAACCACATTAGCTTTTTACTTTTGGCACAAACCTAAACTAGCTCAACGCTCATTATTAACTTTACCTAGCATCATACTCTTAACAATATTTACCCTACTTTATGGCATTAGCTTATTGAGAGGCCTGCTACCCTTAGCTGACATCAATGCCAACTCGTTTAATCATTATTACAGCCACTTTAATAGTTTAAGAGTCGGTAAGGGTTATCTGTGGAGCTTATTACTGTTACCGTTTTTGCAACTCACTGTGCGTCGTTATCGTAATGCCTACTATTACTTTAGCTATGGCATGTTGCTGGGTTTAGCGGGGGTATCTTTGTTTGCCGTCATCGAACGTTTAGTCTTCGTCAGCTTGTTCGACTTTAATAGTGACTATCGCATCAATGCTTTATTTTCTAGTATGCATACCGGCGGCGGCCATATTGAAAGCTATTTAATGTTAACGTTACCGTTTATAACCCTGTTATTTATTAATGATGCTCACCCTAAAAACAAAACCTTATTAGGTATCGTTGTGTTTATCGTCAGCCTTTATACCCTACTAGTGACTTATTCGCGTGGTGGCTACTTAGGTTTTTGCATGGGTTTTATTGTACTGTTAGTACTGCTACTCATAGGTTTTAGACTCAACAAAAAGCGCCTACTTCCACTATTACTAATGCCTATCTGCGCCCTGATCGCACTACCAGTATTACAGGGCAACTTAATTCAACAACGCTTTGAAGCCTTTGATCAGGATCAAAGCAGTCGAAGCAAGCATTGGCAAGATGCTCTAGCGATGCGAGATGATGATCTAATGACCTCATTGTTTGGTATGGGCTTAGGGAGTTATCCTCGCACTTTCTATTGGCTGAATAATGAAAACAGCCAGCCCGCCAGCTATGAAATAATCACCGAAACAGACCGCTCTTCTTTACGTTTATCGGGCGGTGATGTTTTATTTATGGGTCAATATGTCGCAGTTATAGCTAATACAGCCTACCGTTTGCTTTTGGATATTCGCAGTCAAAAGCCAGGCCAAACGTTATCGACTTCACTCTGTGAAAAATCACTGCAATACTCTTTTAGCTGTAGCTCCACACTGAGCAAAACCAGCTCGAATGAATGGGAGCATATAGAACAGATTATCGACAGCCATGATCTAAGCGAACCTGTTGCGGCGGGGCTTTTAAAGCGTCCGATACAATTATCTTTTTATAATGGCAATGAAGTTGGGCAAGCCTTAGATATTACTCATGTTCAGTTAATCAATCCTGAAGGCATTAATCTCATCAAAAATGGTGACTACTCACAGAGCACTGACTATTGGTTATTTTCTACCGAGAAACATAACCCCTGGCATATTTTTAATCTTTGGCTGCAACTATTATTTGATCAAGGCTGGTTGGGGCTTAGTACATTTATTTTATTATTGATGCTAGCTATCCATCAACGTTATCAGCTATTAACCCAGCAAGCCGTTTTTTCTTGCATTTTATTATCGGCTTTTAGCGGTTTCTTTGTCGTAGCTTGGGTTGACAGCCCTTTCGATGCGCCACGACTCACACTATTGTTTTTCTTATTGCTGTTTCTAGCTCTGCTGCGCATACCGCAGGTTTGGAAGGTTGCCGCAAGTGTTTAACTTAAAGCTTATGTCGATTCACATAAATCCTGCTTACAAAGGCCACTGGCTTTTAAGCCTAATGGTCTTGTTATGCTCGAAGCCACTCTATGCAGAGCCCTCACTGGCCGATACAGTAGCCAAGAATAAACCTAGCATCGTGGCAATTGGCACTTATATGCCTAAACGTAATCCACGTTCGATATTCATGGCGACTGGCTTTGCCGTTGGCGATGGTCGTTTAATTATAACTAATGCACATGCTATCCCCGAAACCTTAGATATAGAACATCTAGAACAGCTCGCTATTTTTTATCATAAAGATAATGTCGATAAAGTCGTTATTGCAACTGAACTAGCCACCGATAAAGACCATGATTTAGCGCTATTAAAAATCAATGATGATCGCCTACCAGCATTGTCACTAGGTTCTGCTACATCGGTACGAGAGGGACAGTTATATGCTTTTACTGGCTTTCCTATCGGCATGGTTTTAGGCTTATCTCCGGTGACCCATCGAGGTATTATTTCTGCCATTACCCCTAATATCATCCCTTTAAGCCATTCTACTCAAATCAAACAAGCTCAATTTAAACGCTTACAAGAGCCTTACTCAGTATTTCAATTGGATGCCACCGCCTACCCTGGCAATAGTGGCAGTCCACTTTATCATCCTGAAACAGGACAAGTCATTGGCGTCATTAATAAAGTTTTCGTACAAGAAAGCAAAGAAAGCGCTTTAACAAAGCCTAGTGGAATTTCTTATGCCATTCCCATTAACTATGTAGAAAGCTTCCTAAAAACCAAAGGCTACTAGTCATGACAGTCGCTTATAAACGCACAGCACGGGACATCAAATGATACGTATTTTTCGCCACTATATATCCAGAGCTTATCTACTCTTATTGTCGATAGAGTTTTTTATGTTTTTTGCCGCTATGTATTGGGGTAGCGACATCCGTTTTCTCATGTCGGAATCTTGGTATACCGATAATCATATTACCTTAGCCAGCTTTATTTTTTCTAGCGTCATGAGCCTATCTTGCATTGGCTTAGGCTTATATAGACGAACACTGAGCGGTGAAGAATATAACTTGTTGACCCGAGTTTGCATTAGCTTTGGCCTAGGCATACTGTTACTCGTTGGTATTTATTATCTATTACCCGAACTCTATATCGCTCGTAGCGTCTTAGTGTTTGCCATTATGTTGGCCTTTTTAGGCCTGTCATTTATTCGCTATCTATTTTATAAATTTACTAATCTTGAACGCTTGAAAAGACGCTTTTTAGTGGTCGGTAGTGGTCAACGAGCCCAAGAACTCATTTCACTGAATGATACTTTAGTGCATAAAGGTTTTACCATGGTTGGTTTTTTAGCCTTAAAGAATGAAGTCTCTGTGGTTGATACAAACCATATCATTACTTACGACCGACCTCTGATTAAAATTGCAGCGCACTATAAAGTCGATGAAATTGTCATCGCCATCCATGATCGAAGATTAGGCTTACCCTTTGATGAATTATTAGAGTGCAAAATGTCAGGTATAACGATCATGAATATTGTCGAATTTTATGAGCGTGAACAAGGCATCATTTCCTTAGCCAATGTCAGTCCTAGTTGGCTAATTTTTTGTGATGGCTTTGCACAAGGGGACTTAAGAGGACTAAAGAAAAGAGTCGTTGATCTTTTTGCCAGCGTTTTATTGCTGAGTGTTGCTTGGCCCATCATGTGTTTAACCGCCTTGGCGATCAGCCTAGAAAGCGGTTTTAAAGGCCCCATACTTTATCGACAAGTCCGTGTCGGTGAAAAGAACCGACACTTTAAGGTACTTAAGTTTAGAAGCATGAAAACAGACGCCGAAAAAAACGGGGCTCAATGGGCACAGAAAAATGATGATAGAATCACCTGCGTAGGACGCTTTATCCGTGCTAGTCGCATCGATGAACTACCACAAATTCTTAACGTGTTAAAAGGCGACATGAGCTTTGTCGGCCCTCGTCCCGAAAGACCCGAATTTGTTGAGGGCTTTAATGAACGCATCCCCTATTACCAAGAAAGACATCGAGTAAAACCCGGCATTACCGGCTGGGCACAATTATGTTACCCCTACGGCGCCAATGAATACGACACTATACAAAAGCTACAATATGATTTGTACTACGTTAAAAACTACAGCATGTTTTTAGACTTTTCGATATTGTTCAATACCGTGGAAGTTATTTTATGGGGTCGAGGAGCTAGGTAACTTGCTTAAACGAAGCTAATCACAAACAAAATGTAGACGAATAATCTCGGGCTATTCTTCTGGATCAAAATGACAAGGAACAAAACATTTGCGTAGGTCAGATTAGGGCGCTAGCCATAACCCGACACAATACGAAACAATGTCGGATTACGCTATCGAGACTGTGAAAGTATTTTTTTTATGTCCCCTCTTTAGCCATAGGAATCTACACATGTTTCTTATCGGCGTGGCAACGATAAAAATCACCGTAGGGGCGTATTGCATACGCCCAACATCGAAAGTCCAATGTTATAGAGCTTTTTATAAGGGCGTATGCAATACGCCCCTACGATCTTCACCACAATGTTATCGTTCGCGCGTGGGAATGCTTACAATTATTTGTGTAGATACCTATAATTTAAAAAATCCCCCTCGATCCCCCTTTTACAAAGGGGGAAGCCAAAATCATAATACTTTCACAGTCTCTATCGTTAACCCAACCTACACCAATGTCATTTTAAATAGTTCATAGCGGTGGCTGCCGATCACCAATCACCTTAATATTTACTTGATCACCGACTGTTAATAACCCAAGCTGATTATGTAAAGCATTTTGACCAAAGTAGACTTTGTTTTGCCACTTTCTAGTACGGTTAAGAGTACGCAAAGGTTCTTGGCCTATTTCGGCCGTTTCAGGGTCTATCACTAAAATAGAGCAACGCGAACAAGGCTTGGGCAATCTAAAATCAATAGCACCTATGCTGATTTCACGCCAACTGTCTTCTGCGTAACTCTCACAACCTGCAACGACTAAATTGGGTCTAAAACGCGTCATCGGCAAATCTAACGCCATATCTTTATTCAAAGACACCAATGAGTTTTCTGAGATCAGCAAAAAAGGAAAACCATCAGAAAAAGCTACGGTATCGGTAGGCTGTCCATAATCAGCATCAACAGGTCGGATTAAGTTTTCGGATTGGTACACTAAGCGACAATCAAGCTTTAAAAAACCACTCAACCATTGATCAGCTTCTGCTGATACGCTAGTAGCAGCGCATTGATCATCCCAAATCTGGCTATCTATAATCTCGCCGCCTACGGGTGCCAAAGCCAATAATAAATCGTTCTTACCCTCTGCAGATAAAATTAAATGCGTATCTGTTAAAGCTGTCTTGATTAAAGCCATTTTCGGTAACTTACGTTGACTTAAAAACTGTTGCTGAGCATCAATCAACATCCACTGTCTATCATATTGCAAGCCCGTTCGAATAACAGGCCAACTATTAACACTAATGCCAGCTAAAGATTTTACGGGATAGATCGTGATAGAACTTAAGGTGATATCAGTCATTGTCAGGCAGCCTTTAAATCAACGTAGTCGGGTTAGTGAAACGTAACCCGACAACTGGGTTTACGCTATCGCCGAGCTTGATTTGACGATATTCAGCATCGGCAAGCGACTATTATTATCAACAATCCTTAAACGGGCAATCATCAATCGTGCAAAAACTAAATAAATGTTTATAAATCCGTTAAAATGTCTCACGAACCGTCATCCCTGCGTGGACTGCGGGATCCAGAATACATGGATGTATGTATCGAATGCAAATAATGAGGTCGCTATCGCGACGATAGATTTAATCGGGTATTCGCACCCGAAAACGAGATACTTTCTTTTGCTCCGCCAAAAGAAAGTATCCAAAGAAAAGGCGGCTCGATTGCCGCTGCTTCCTGCGCTCCTCGGTTTTGTCGGGGGTCGGTAGAGAAGGCTTCCTGCCCTCCTACCGACGCGAGGCATCCATGCCTCGCCCCTTCGGGCTAATCTCAACAAAACCTATGGTGCTCGGCGCGGCAAATGAGAATAAAACGACGTTACCGCGTAACGTGAAATATTATTTATCAAAAATGAATTTATTAATGCTAAGAACATGATGCCGTCACCTAATCGAATACTTATTAGTCTTTTCTTCCTGCTTTTGCTAAGCACCCTGCAGCCTGTTTATGCAAAAGCCAAACTTAGCATCAATATTGCTTATTTAAGCCAAGAGCAAAAAATACCACCACAACTGTCTAACTTAGATCCTTTTGTTATCGATAAAGGCTTAAAAGGTGCAGAGCTTGGCATTGCTGATAACAATACCACCGGTGAATTTACCGGACAGCAGTTTAATTTAGTTAAATTTATTGTGCCCATTGACGGTAATGTCCTTGATACCTTTAACAAAGACATCGCTAATAAATTTCAATTCGTGATCGTTAATCTAAACCCCGAGCAACTCAATACCATAGCCGATTTACCCGCAGCTAAAAATAAGCTGCTCTTCGATGTCGCTACTTTAGATGATGCCTTGCGCAATGAGCAATGTCGTAGCAATGTCTTACACCTATTACCTAACCGCGCCATGCGCGCGGATGCTTTAGCGCAATATATGCTCAAGAAACGTTGGAGCAAATGGTTTCTAGTGATTGGTAATAGCCCAGAAGATCGTTTATATGCCGATGCGCTAAAACGTTCAGCCAAACGCTTTGGCATGAAAATAGTCACCGAAAAAACTTGGGAGCATACCTATGATGCCCGTAAAACCACGCAATCTGATATAGCCGTATTTACGCAAGTTGATGACTATGATGTATTAGTGGTTGCCGACGAGCACAGCGAATTTGGTGAATATCTCGATTATCGAACTTGGCTAGCTAGACCGGTCATAGGGACGCAAGGCTTAATTGCGAGTGCTTGGCATAAAACCCATGAAAACTGGGGGGCTATACAAATACAAAACCGCTTTAAAGAAAAAGCTGGACGTTGGATGGAAGAGCAAGATTATGGCGCTTATCTAGCAATACGCGCCCTAGGAGAAGCCACAACGCGCAGCTTATCTAGCGAACTGAAACCCATCAAAGCTTATCTATTAAGCTCAGCCTTTGCCTTAAATGGCTACACCGGTGCACCACTGTCCTTTAGAATCTGGGATGGTCAATTACGAATGCCAGTTTTACTCGCCGCACCCAGATCATTAGTCGCCGTTGCGCCCATCGAAGGCTTTTTACATCCCAAAACCGAACTCGATACCTTAGGCTTTGATCAAGCTGAATCTCACTGTCAATGGACACCTCAATGATAAAAAAAACCTGTTTAAGCCTAATAATAGGGTTACTTTGCCTAACTAACGTTGCCGCTGAAAGCGTCTTTGTTACCTTAGAAAATGATAATGCCTTAGCCATCGTCGATCCTATTGCTGGAAAATTAATCAAAACCATTCCCATAGGACAGCGCCCAAGAGGCATCGCCATTAGTCCTGACTATAAGTACTTATATATCGCCACTAGTGATGACAACACCATCAAAATCATCGATACAGTCAGCTTTAAGGAACTCGGACATCTACCCTCTGGCAAAGACCCTGAAACCTTCGCTTTAAATCCTGCAGGTAATCGGGTCTATGTTTCAAATGAAGATGATAGCTTGGTGACTGTCATTGATGTTGATAAGAAAAAAGCCATCAAACAAATCAAAGTTGGCGTAGAACCCGAAGGTATTACCGTTAGCCCTGATAACCGTTGGCTAGTCAGTGCCTCTGAAACCACCAACATGGTGCATTGGATAGATACCAAAACCAATAACATCATTGAAAACAGTTTGGTTGATCCTCGCCCGAGAGCAGTCAGTTTTACTGCAGACAGTCAACAATTGTGGGTCAGCTCTGAAATGGCCGGTAGTGTGATGGTTTTAGATGCCAACAAGCAACAACTGCTCAAAACCATTAAATTTGAAATCTCAGGCATCACCGCTGATAAGATTCAACCAGTGGGTGTGGTTATTGATAAAGACAGACACCGAGCTTATGTCGCTTTAGGTCCTGCCAACCGAGTTGCAGTAATAAATGCCCAAAGCTTTGAAGTCGAAAAAATCTTACTGGTAGGGCAACGGGTCTGGAATCTAGCTTTTTCACCTGATCAAAAACGTCTTTACACCACAAACGGCACTAGTAATGATATATCTATTATCGACCTAGACAGTCAAACCGTGACTAAATCAATAGCAGTAGGCACTTATCCTTGGGGAGTAGCAGTAAAACCATGACTATAAACAGAACTAGTGCCTTAGCTATTGAGCAGTTAAGTTACGCTTACAGCGGCAAAAAAGCCTTAGACCAAGTTAGCTTTAGCATACAACCCGGTGAATGCACTTTATTACTGGGGCCTAATGGCGCAGGAAAAAGCACCTTGTTTTCCTTAATAACGCGTTTATATGACAGCCGTGATGGTCAGATAAACTTATGTGGCTATGATATCAAACGTCAAACACGACTAGCATTGGCTAAATTGGGAGTGGTTTTCCAACAAAGTACCCTAGATATGGATTTAACGGTGATGCAGAATTTACTGTACCACACCGCGTTACACGGCATAGCCAACAAAGTTGCTCTGCCACGCATACAGCAAGAACTCGAACGCTTAAACATGTTTGAACGGCGCTTTGAAAAAATACGCCAGTTGAATGGCGGTCATAAACGCCGCGTAGAAATTGCCAGAGCCTTATTACATAAACCCGCCTTATTATTGTTAGATGAGCCCACCGTCGGCTTAGATGTTCCTAGCCGTTTAGCGATTGTTGATTATGTACATCAATTAGCTGCAGACGAAAATTTAGCTGTTTTATGGGCAAGCCATTTAATTGATGAGATATTTCCTGACGATCATTTAGTGGTATTACATAAAGGGTGTGTTAAAGCTAAAGGCACGGTTGATGAAGTCTTAGCCGCCACAGAAACCTCCTCAATTAAAGACGCCTTTTATAGTTTAACGCAAGGAGAAGCGTCATGAATTTAGTACATTATTGGCGCGCCATGTCGGGCATTATCGGCAGAGAACTCTGGCGCTTTATTACCCAACGCGAACGCTTTATTTCAGCACTCGTTCGACCGCTGATTTGGTTATTTGTCTTTGCAGCCGGCTTTAGAGCGGCTTTAGGTCTAGCCATCACCCCACCTTATGAAACCTATATATTGTACGAAGTCTATATCACACCAGGGCTGATCGGCATGATTCAGTTATTTAACGGTATGCAAAGCTCCTTATCAATGGTCTATGACCGCGAAATGGGTAGTATGCGCATATTAATGGTCTGCCCCCTGCCCCGTTGGTTTTTATTACTCAGCAAATTATTAGCAGGTACTTTTGTATCGATCTTACAGGTGTATGTATTTTTAGCCATCGCATGGTTTTATGACATACATGCACCGTGGCAAGGCTATCTATGGGTGATGCCTACCTTAATATTATCGGGCTTAATGTTAGGTGCGCTAGGCTTGTTGCTATCCTCTTTTATCAAGCAACTAGAGAATTTTGCTGGGGTGATGAATTTTGTAATTTTCCCTATGTTCTTTATGTCTACCGCACTCTATCCTTTATGGAAGATGAAAGAATCCAGTGCTCTACTCGCCAAACTAGCCGAATACAATCCTTTTTCTCAAGCCGTGGAATTAATTCGCTTTGCTTTATATGGACAATTTGATCAACAGGCTTTTTTCTACACGCTCAGCGCGTTCATCGTGTTTATGGCAGCGGCTATCGTTGGCTATAACCCATCTAAAGGCATGATGAGCAAGAAAGGTGGGGGATAAAGCTTGTGGCTTATGCAATATCAGCGACTATATTAGCTAGCGAGTAGACAACGAACCCTTAAATCTGGCATCATGCCGCCTCAAGATACCTCGTATTCCACAAGGTTGAGACTCGTTTAATTAGGTAATAATAATGACTATGCTCCCCCCCTGCCCTGTCTGTGGCTCTGAATACACCTACGAAGAGGGTGATAATTTTATTTGCCCAGAATGCGCACACGAATGGCCTAAGGCAGGTAATGGCGATGACACCACTGATACTCGCATCATTAAAGATGCTAATGGAAATTTATTGCAAGATGGTGATAGCGTAACGGTAATTAAAGATCTTAAAGTAAAAGGCTCTTCATTGGTGGTTAAAGTGGGTACTAAAGTCAAAAACATTCGTTTGATCGATGGTGATCATGACATCGATTGTAAAATTGATGGTATTGGCGCGATGAAGCTTAAGTCTGAATTCGTTAAGAAAATCTAGTCGATTTGGATGGGCGTAGGCAATACGCCCCTACCGATTCCATGAGCGCATGATCAACCACTCAACTTACATCACATTTCATCAAAATAATGATAACGATTTTTGCCACTTTGTTTAGCGACATACATGGCTTGGTCGGCTTGGTTAATGAGACTATCTATAGTCAAACCTTGATGGGCTAGCTGTTTGCTATAAAGACTGATGCCAATACTGGCAGAAACATTGAGCGTTAAATCGTTAACAATAATGGGACTATAACAGGCTTGTAACAAATGTTTAGCGGGCGTGCCGGCCATTTCTTTGGCTGATAATCCAGTTAATAATACGATGAATTCATCGCCTCCTAGACGCGCTACGGTATCGGTTTCTCTAAGCGACTGTTTCATTCGTTGACTCACCGTAATTAAGACTTTATCGCCTATATCGTGTCCATAGACATCGTTGATTTGCTTAAAGCCGTCCAAATCTATAAACATGACCGCCAAATTATCGCCCTCACGATTTATTGTAGCCATCGCTTTCTTTAGGCGATCCATATAGAGCATACGATTAGGTAATTTTGTTAAGGTGTCATAATGAGCTAAAAGTTCTAATCTATTTCGAGACTCAACCACTGTAGAAATATCACTAGCAATCGCTAAATAGCGCACAATTTGACCCGCAGTATCACGAATGGCGCTGATACTGGTAATTGCCGTAAATAATTGACCCGCTTTATTTTTGTTAGTAATTTCACCCGACCAAAAATCTATTTCATTAAGTGATTGCGACATTTGGCTAAAGAAATCAGGCTCATGAATACCTGATTGTAATAACTCGACATTCTTACCGATCACTTCTTCAAGTTGGTAGCCTGTAACTTCTAAGAAACGCGCATTAACCTCTAAAATTCTGCCCTCTATATCAGTGCTGTAGATAATTTCATGAGAAATATTATAAAAATCGCTGGCTGTTTTAGAGTTTCTAATGTCGGTTACATCCGTACAAGCACCAATATAGCCTTCAAATTCGCGCCGCTCATTAAATCTAGGCACACCATAATCATCAATCCAGCGGTATTCGCCATCATATCGACGTAAACGGTACTCCATTCTAAAAGGTAGGCGTTTATCAAAATTAGTAACATAAATATCTAAGCAACGATCAAAGTCTTCTGGATGCACACCTTCTGCCCAGCCATTACCGTTTTCTTGTTCCATACTCCTGCCGGTAAACTCTAACCAGGTTGTATTAAACCAATAACATAGCTTGTCTAGTCCAGCGAGCCAAATCAAAACCGGGGCGGCATTAGCTAATGTTCTAAATTGATTTTCTGAAGTAATTAACTCAACTTCTAAGCGTTTACGATTGCTAATGTCACTTTGAAAATAGATGAATTGGCTAAGCTTGTTTTTAACATCATAAATGGGATTGATGTGGATTTCATTCCAAAACTCAGTACCGTTTTTGCGATAGCTGAGTATTTCACCTTGATAAACTTGCTGGTCGGTTAATGCCGCTTTAATTTTTTGTACTTCTTTCTGGTCAGTGTTTGAACCTTGCAAAACATCAAAGCTTTTACCCTGAAGGTCTGTGAGCGTATAACCACTCATGCCTTCAAAAGTTGGATTTATATAAATAACTTGTTGATTTTGATCCGTTAACAAAATGCCTTTAGTCATGCTATTTAGAATGGTTTCATTCTTAAGACTGAGGTCTTTAAGTCGAACGTGATCAGTTATATCAACACCTATCACAAAGAAACCTTTGATTTGACCGTTCTCCATGTCTGGATAGTAACTCGTTAAGGTGTAAATAGTTTCGCCCGTTTCTGCATTAGTATAATGGCGTTCAAATTGTTGTATTTCGCCATTCATTGCACCGGCAATTTCAGATGAAATGCTGTTGTAAACTTTATCGCCTAAGAGTTCACGTAAATGCTTACCTTTTATAGCGGCTGGCGTCTGACCAAACCATTTTGAGTAGGCTTTATTACAAAACTGGTTAATTAGATTAACATCCCAATAACCTATTAGGGTTGGGGTATTGTTAAAAAAGAAACTCATTTGCTTACGTTCTTCAATTAATTCAGCCATTAAGTGTTGCTGACTAAATACCTCTGACAAGCTATTGTTAATGAGTCGACTGATTTCAATTTCGTGGTCTGACCATGGCAAGCAATTTTTAGATCGAAACCAAGCTAGGCCATTATTCTTTGAGACTGGAATTCCTAAGGCTAATAAAGCCGATAACTGATTTGGGTATTCAGCTGCTACGGGGAATTGTTCAGCTAAGTTAGTACAACTAAAAACAGCCTCTTGTGTTTGCTGGCTTAGCCAAACTAATAACTGCTGAGTTTGTTGTTGATTAGGTACAGAGCCATAACTGATGAATTTGCCGTCTATCAGCATAATTAAGCCTGAGGCTGTCATTAATTCTTGCGTTCTTTCGAGTAACGATTCAGAAACATCTGAATCGGCTAAGCTAAATAAAGGCATTAAATCAATGCTTAATTGCCATGCTCGCTGGAATAAATCGGCTTTAGATGTTGATGGATTTATAGTCATACAGGAATCGCTCTGAGTGAATCGTGATGGATAATGAGCTATTATAATTAATGTTTCATTTGTGGGTCGATTTAGAGAAAGCATAAACCGACAAAATGTCCTAGTAAATGCTCTGCCGGTTCGCTCGTAAAGTCTTATTCCAGCCTAAAGATAGTGCTCACAGATAATTACGTAGGTCAGTGACGCCATTGCATGAGAAAAAGTAATACGGCTAATTTGCGGATCTATGCAGCATCAAAACAATTCAAACTTTGTGCTAATACTCTCATCTTCTGAATGATCATGCCGAATTTCTGACTGCTTATGATGCGTCACAGACTGTTGCTCTGAGCTTGAAAAATAATTACTGAGCATCTCAGCCAAAACGCGTGATTGCTTTTCCAAAACAGAGGCAGAATCTATTGATTCCAATGCGAGGGCATCATTCATTTTTGTGATGGTATCAATTTGTGTAATGAGATCACTGACCTGATCAATGCCTAAACCTTGTTCAGCAGATGCCAAGGATATTTTTGCCATTAATTCTGTTACTTGAGCGACAGAGCTGACAACATTATTAATAGTTGTACCTGCATCATTAACACATTGATTACCTTTTTCTACATTGGCAGCTGAAACCCCTATCAGAGCTTTAATTTCTTTTGCTGCATTAGCTGAGCGTTGGGCTAGAGTGCGTACCTCATTGGCTACGACTGCAAAGCCACTGCCTTGAGAGCCGGCTCTTGCGGCCTCAACGGCTGCATTTAACGCTAATATGTTTGTTTGGAAGGCAATTTCATCAATCAAACTGATGATATTAGAGACCTTTATGGCACTTTCATTAATCGCATTCATAGTGCTAACCACTTCATGAACGGCTTTACCGCCTTGAATAGCGGTATCAGAGGTTTTAACGATTAATTCATTGGCAATTTTTGCAATATCGGCAGTTTCTTTAACTTTTGCCGATAAAACATGCATGCTTCTAGTATTTTTTTGCAAGTTGACTGACTGTAATTCAGTGCGCTGAGCAAAATCAATGTTGTCATTGCTTATTTGTAAAGAAGCCTTGTGTATAACATTCACCGAATCAGTCATGACATTAATCATATCAATAAGTGTTTGTCGCAGATGATTAATACCTTGGGCAGTTTTACCAAAAATACCTGGATAGTTGGTAGTAATCTCCTCACTTAATTTACCTAACGCCAATTCATCAACAATTCGACTAATATCAGTTAAATTTCCTTCAACTGCATTAAATAATCGATTAATTTGCTGTTCTAGCAAAGTGTTAGAAGATGGATTAGTATTTTCCGTCATACGCATACTAAAATCACCTTGCCCAGCTGCATTAACACAAGCGATCATTTCAACTAATCTATTGTGTTGTTTTTCTTGTATCTGAGTGATGTAATCAAAAAGTATTTTATATTCACCCGTTGCGTGATCATCATCAACGTCGAATAAGTCTCCAGTACTTAAGGCTTTAATATGTTGTTTTAGTAAATATAAGATAGATTCAAGTCTAGCATAGGTGGCATTTACACTGCTTTTTGTAGACTCAAAATCTTTTTCCATGGTTAATTCAATTCGATAACCAAAGTCGCCAGCACCTAATGCACTAATTGATTGATTAATGTCATTTAAGGATGAATCAACTAAGTTAACGCTACGGTTGAATAACCTAGCCATTAAACCAAACTCATTATTACCAAAATAATTTATTCTGGCTGAGAAATTGCCTCGATCAAAGGCTCTTAAACCCTTTAAAAAATCAGCAATCACCGATTTAGTATCAGTGACTATCCAAATTAATAGTGCTAAACCAATAATGGTACTAAATCCAAAAGCTAAGATAGGGTAAAGATAATCTGCTTTCATCAGCAAGCTTGCTAGGGCAATCGCTTGCCCAAAAAACATCACTAAGAAAGGCGCAACTATTTTCTGAGTTAAAGAAAATCGTCCTAACAGACCTGCAGATTTCTCCCGTGATGACAGGGTGCTGATTAAATGCTGCTTTCCTGAATTGATATCATTGTAGAATTCTTGAGCAGCCTTGATTTCTTCATCACTTGCTCTTTGACCACTATACCGAAAACCAATGATTTTGTTTGAGCCTTTATAAATAGGGGTAACAGTAAAGTTCTCCCAATAAAAACCTTTATTTTGGCAATTAAGTTTTATGACGCCGGTCCATTGCGCCCCTGAATTAACTGTTTTCTGCAAATCTAAGAGCACCTCTTTAGGCATGCAGGGATGTAGCAGTAACTGATAAGATTGACCCGTCAACTCCTCTGATTTAAAGCCTGTTACCTGACGTAAAGCCAAGTTATCAACCGTGATTAAACCAGCAGTATCAGTTTCAAAAATCAAATTAAAACTCTTTTGAGCCATTTCTACAATACCACCCGACTAAGAATAATGTGCATCAACACCACTTGAAAATAACAGGCTGGTATTGGGATAAGCTTTTGCATTTTTTTTATAATTATAATCGTTGGATTTAACGCTAAACAAAAAGCATGTTGCTTATTTTTCAGATTAAATCTGCAATGGAACTATATTCATAATGTTATAGGTTTTAATTTAGCAAATAGGTGAAGTAAAGGCAAGCAAAGGCGACATAACTGAGCGTATAAATCCGTTTTATGAGTTTTTGTAGGTCGGATTAGCGATAGCGTAACCAGACATAATGACCTACGAAATGTCGGGTTACGCTATTGCTATAACCCGACCCACATGCTTAATGCGTTTAATTTGAGGATAAATGTGGACAGAGAGTCAATTACGACATTTGATTATCAATCGGCTTATCATCATTCAAGGCATACCAACCGACAGTGATTCTATAAACTAACCAAACAACGACAGAAATCAGCACAAATATTCCAAACCCCATTCCAAAAGTCAGTCCCGATATTGCAAATCCTGCCAAGGTTATCCAAGTGGTTTTTATTTGCCAGTTGAAATGTGATTCTAACCAGGTTCCTTGCACCTTATTGCGCTTAATGAAGTTTAGCGCTACTGCCACCAGCAAGGGTAATCCAGCGAGCATAAAGGTTAAAGCCTGACACAAGTAAATAGTGGCTGTCAGTAGCTTTAATGTGCGTAATTTATCATTCGCTAATTTTTCCATCTTCGTTGCCTATCATTTGAGTTATTGATGTTGTGGATGTCACAAGTCAGAAACCACTGCTATTCTGCTTGATAGATTTTTATGCGGGATTAAAACCATGTAAGGACTCCCATAGTGCGACCTTTGTAAATAGGCAAGCCAAGCCAAACAAACATAAATACAAAGATAAACGCTACGGGAGCGGTGTCTATATAAACAATAATAAGCTGATAAATCTATTCGTAGTTATACTTAGGCTAGGATAACTAAATCTTATCAGGCTGTTTATTAAGGATTTTTAGCAATTTCTTTAGATTGACTATTAGCAATGCATTTTGAGAGGTATTTGAGTATAGATTTTTATAGCCTTTTAGTAACAGCCTGCAATAAGGTAAAATGCCTGAGACACTTTTACACATCACCCAAACCCTTATATAAAAGGAACAAAATCATGAAAAAAAATCTGTTTCTAATTGCTACGTTGCTAGTTACTGGCAACGCTTTCGCTACGACTGATCATTATGTTTTACGTGACGGCAATCATGTTCAACATTTAAAAGTCACTAACCTAAATAATGAAACTCATGTTAGTGCAGACGTCAACTTTGAACCTAATGCCAATGAAGCTGGCAGCAAAGCCTGTTCTGGTGAAGTTTTTGGTGAAGCAAAAGCAATCTCTGCAACTGAGTTAGTCCTAAAAAAGCACTCTCCAGGCGAAGCAACTTATTGCGAATTAAAGATTCATTTGACTGCTGATGGCGCAAAAATTGAACAATCAAAAGATTGCGACAATTTTGCTGCTGGTATCTGCCGCTTTTCTAGCGATGATAAAGAATTAGTCAAAGTAAAGTAAATTTAAGTAGGTCGGGTTAGGCGTTAGCCGTAACCCGACACACCACGATTTTGTCGGGTTACGCTATCGCTAACCCGACCCGTCATAGATAAGTCAAGTCCTTAAATATCATCTATTTTCAGGTCTATACCCTGCACGAAACTACACGTAACTAGCGATGATAAAGAATAGGATTACTGGGCGAATAAATTCGCCCCTACAATCGCTAACATCCAACAAGCCACTATTGATGTCGATCTAACTTGCGATAACTAATCGCTTCACTCAAATGCTTGATGTCGATATGCTCAGAGCCCGCTAAATCTGCAATAGTCAGTGCAACTTTTAAAATACGATGATAAGCCCGATGTGATAAACCGAATTTTTCCATAGCTTGCTCTAAAAGCAGGTGGCTTTGCTCAGATAAACTACACAACTGCTTCACTTCTTTTGCACTAAGAGCAGAATTTGCTTTCCCACTACGCACTAGGGCAATATTTCGCGCGGCAATCACTCTCGCTCTTATAGTTGCACTGCTTTCTTCGCCACCAGCAACACCTTTACGCAACACTTCATGAGAAATCCTAGGCACTTCCAAATGCATATCTATGCGATCTAATAACGGCCCCGATACTCTTGCGCGATAGCGTTGCACCTGCTCAGAACTACAGTGACAACGACCTGAAGGATCACCTAAATAGCCACAGGGACATGGGTTCATCGCAGCAATCAATTGGAATCTTGCTGGAAAATCAACTTGCCTAGCAGCACGAGAAATAGTGATATGCCCCGTTTCTAAAGGCTCACGTAAGACTTCCAATACTTTCCTATCAAATTCAGGTAATTCATCCAGAAATAAAGCGCCATTATGAGCCAATGATATTTCACCTGGCCTAGGATTACTTCCACCTCCGACCATAGCTGCTGCAGATGCAGTATGATGCGGTGCTCGAAAAGGAGGCTTTAACCAATTAGCGACATTAAGTCCTTGATTACTGATTGAGGCGATAGCAGCACTCTCTTGAGCTTGCTCTTCAGTTAAAAACGGTAGAATAGTGGGTAATCTTGCTGCTAGCATGGACTTACCTGTCCCCGGTGGACCGAGCATAAGGACATTGTGCGCACCGGCTGCAGCAATTTCAAAAGCTCTTTTAACGTGATACTGGCCATGCACATCAGAAAAGTCAATCTTACTGACAATCTCAGTTGCCTCAGGCTGTTGAAAAACACTATGAATAAGCGTTTGCCCACTCAGATGAGCACATACTTCTAATAAATGGCTAGCAGGTATGATCTCAATACCTTTAACTAATGCAGCTTCAGCGGTATTTTCTTTGGGAAGTATTAATTTTCTTTGTTGGTTTCTAGCTTGAATAGCAATAGGCAGCACGCCATTGATAGCTCGTAATTCACCCCCCAAAGACAATTCACCAACACACTCATATTGATCAAGATTAACCATCGGTATTTGACCAGAGGCGGCTAAGACACCTAAAGCAATGGCCAGATCAAAGCGTCCACCTTCTTTAGGTAAATCAGCAGGAGCTAGATTGACGGTTATACGCTGGGCGGGAAATTCAAAACGAGAATTTAATATTGCACCGCGAACTCTATCTTTGCTTTCTTTTACCGCTGTCTCCGGCAAACCCACAATATTAAGTGCCGGCAAGCCATTCGCGACATGTACCTCAACTGTTACCAGTGGAGCATTGATGCCGGAACGACCTCGACTATATATTACGGCTAAGCCCATAACCTAAGCCGACCGTATTGGTACTTATAAATCAGCTTTATCCAAAACAGACTGCTCAATTTCAGCAACGCGCTTTTCTAAGCTTTCTAAATTTGAGCGTGTCTTCGCTAAAACCAGCTTTTGCACTTCAAACTCTTCACGCGTAACCAAATCTAACTTGGCCAAAGTGCCTTGTAATACCGCTCGAAAAGTTTTTTCCAGATCTTCTTTTAAGTTATTTAAACCGGGAGGAATGACACCCGCTAAACGGCTGGCAATGTCATCGATAGACTTAGGATCAAACATTAAATTAATCTCATATTATTAAATGGTGGGGGATACTTCTAGGGTCATAAACTATCACAATCTAGGTTTAGAGGCAACGCAGTTGAGTTACGCCTCTTTGATTTTAAAGCTATGCACCCAGACTAAACTTTCTGACTTCCATTCCATTCCGGCGTGCATTCTTAAGATAATATCTTTATACATTTCAAGATTAGGATAGCCTTCTGCTTGCGCATGCTCATCAGTCATTTCACCTAAACTTTGACGCTCTAAGCTAGTCACTTCAAAAGCGATACCTTCTAGGTCAAATACTTCACCAGGAAAACCATAAATACCATCGCGGCGCTGTTGAGTTTTTGTGCCGGCTTTTGCAGCAGCGACTAATTTGGGATGTGTCACTAAACGTTCAATTGAACAGGTTCTATTTGGATAAGTTGTCATGTGTTATGCAAGCTAGTTTTTAAAAGGGCTATTGTACACCGACTAGCGAAAAGTTCCCTAAAGCCAAAAGTCTTGATGCGCTTCTGGTAACTTACAAACCATAATATTTCTAAGAATTAGTACCCGCCCTTATAAAACAAAACTATCTACACATATCGAAAGTTCTGTTTTATAAGGGCGTATGCAATACGCCCCTACAACTATCAGCACGCTACAACCTATTCTTAACTGTGGGCAATGACGCACAGCGTAGGAACGATGAGATACAAATAAATTATCCTAACGCAAGAATCGTCCGCCACTAATATCAATCATGGCGCCATTAACATGAGAGGCCATATCGCTGACTAAAAAATGTACACTGCTGGCGACTTCTTCAGCATAGGTATTACGACCCAGCGGTGTTTGCTTACGGTAGTTTTCCATCATTTCTTCGGTGGAATGAATCTCATGATGCTGAGTTTCTACTGTGCCAGGCATCACCGAATTAGTGCGCACATAAGGGGCTAGTTCTTTAGCTAAAGTATGGGTAAAGACCATCAAACCACCTTTTGCAGCCGCATAAGCGCCACCACCATTTGCGCCACCCGTTTGCACAGAGAGTGACAATATATTAACGATACGCCCACTGCCGCTGGCACGTAAATGAGGAATCGCACGTTTAGTCACTAAAAAAGCACTGGTCAAATTAATATCTAAGGATTTATTCCAGTTTTCTAAGGTGCAATCTTCGATCTTGGCACGTTTGATTAAGCCACCACTATTATTAACGACGATATCTAAGCGACCTGTAGCCTCAACTAACTTATCCACCATAGCGTTAGCAGCACTTTCTTTAGTTAAATCAGCAGGTAAAAGCACTGCTTTAATATCTAAAGCTGTTAATTCCTTAAGAAGTTGAAGAGCACTATCTTCACTAGAATAATAATGTAAACCGATGGTTGCACCGGCTTTACCTAAAGCCAGTGCGACAGCGCGACCAATGCCGACACCCGCACCGCTAATCAGGGCTACTTTACCGCTTAGATTTAATGATTGCTCGGGTATCATGCCAAACTCCTCAAGTTGATTTTATCTAACTATTCACCTCCCCCTTTAAAGAGGGGGATTGAGGGGGATTTATCTAATAAAATCTCCCCTAACCCCTCTTTTTTTAAAGAGGGGGACTGAATGATTACGATTTTAAAGCTGCTTAACTTTTTCTAAGATTTCTTCAGCATGGCCTTCATGGTTTACGCCATAAGCGGCTTCAGTCAAAACACCTAGTTTATTAATGATGAAGGTTGATCGCAAAATAGCCATACTCTTAACGCCATTTCTTTCTTTTTCTCGCCAAACATCATAACTTTCACAAAGTTCGCCTTCAGTATCGGCTAGAAGCATCACCTTAAGGGCATATTTGTTGATGAAATCAACATGGCTTTCACATGAATCTTTGCTGACACCGATAACAACAGTATCGTATTGGTTAAATTCTTCGGCCAATCGAGTGAAGTCATTAGCTTCTATGGTACAACCTGGGGTATCGTCTTTAGGGTAAAAATATAGAACGATGTTTTTCTTATTGGTAAAGTCCGATAAATTAACCAACTGATTATGTTGGTCTTTTACACTAAACTGAGGAGCTAACTGTTGAGCTTCTAACATATGCATCACCTTTTAATAAGTAACCGATTGATATTTCTTTGAAAAAGTTTTCAGGCGACATCATAATCAGCTATCAGCATAAAGTCCAGAACAGTATTAATTCTTCATTACATGACGTTTTTTTACATATGGATATATCTATATCCTAATGGGCAGATTTTTTACAAAGACTCTTCCTTCAATAAAATCATTATTTATGGCACTTTTTAGTTAAATGCAGGTCAACGCCTACTGAAATAAATATTATCGAATTTAAGAAGACTATTTATGGAGAATTTGAGATGAAAGATCGTTCAAGCAAAAGGCCATTAGATTATACATTCCAACATCAATGGGTTTCAGAGACGGCTTATTATAAAGCGCTCAATAGAAACTTTGAATCAGGCTTGGAATTGGATGACTGGCTTTTTGCTGAACATGACTTTTATAACATGTTAATTACACGTTATCTCATTATCAGCACTGAAGATGGCGGCATGGGTATTAAAGGCTTAAGACGTTTAGCAAAATCAATAGGTGTTAAAAACACAGAAACCTTCAATCAAAAAGAAGACTTGATTCATGCCATTCAATCAATCATGCATCATGAAAACTGCTTTAATACTCATTTATCCAATGCTTGCAATCTTAACGAACCTTGTTTGTGGCGAGCAGAATGCAAGAAAATGATTGCTCATTGGCATTGTTAAGATTTTATGATTGCCAATAAACTATTCCGTAGTATTGGCAATAATCTTATGTATACGCTTAGAACTTATCACGATAACAATCAAAATAAAAGGGATGGATAGCCCCTCTACAAGCTCAGGCTTCATGTTCCAGCCCAGAGTTTGCAAGGTCTTAGCTATTTTACCTGCCAGACTAGCGGCATAATAAGTAATCGCAACCATTGAGATACCCTCAACCATTTGCTGCATTCTCAGTTGCATTTTTGCACGTAAAGCCATCGAAGTTAACAAGCTTTGATTTTGACGCTCAATGATAATATCAACACGCGTGCGTAATAACTGACTAGCATTGCTAACACGCTCCGATAACAAAGTGAAACGATAAGACAATGATTCACAGGTTTTAATAGCTGGCTCTAGCCTACGCTTAATAAACTCACCGATGGTTTGTATCCCCTGAATTCGCACTTCCCGTAAATCAGTCACCCGCTGTTCAACGAGCTGATAATAAGCACTCGCCGCAGCAAAGCGAAAATGATTACTAGAAATGTGATTTTCAACTTCAGCCGCCAAAGTTGTTAATTCATCTAACAATTCTGCATCATTATGATCAGGCAAGGTCATTGCATTAGTGATGGTATAAAGTTGTCGATCTGATTTATTTAAAGCTGGGTTGAGTTTGCGAGCTACAGGAAAAGCCATCAAAGCCATCACTCGATAAACTTCAATTTCAAATAATCGCTGTAATAAACGCCCCGCTTGTTCAGCACGCAAGCCATGATTAACGATGAAGAAACGACTAAAACCATCGACATGAATACGAAAATCAGTAAATACCGAGGCTGCACCTCCCGTTACTTTAGAGCCAATAATTGGGTTCCCAGCAAAATAATTCGATAATGCCGCTAAATCCACATCCTCTTCTTGATAATTTATGTCAGCAGGATCTGCAACGATGGCATGAGTAGCCACGATCACTTGTCCCGTTAATTCTGACAACCAATCTACAGGAACTTTTTTTAAGGCTGGATCAGCAAAAGGGTCTTCTGGCGTTTCATGCACATAAAAACTATAAGTACTAAATTCACCATGCTGCTCCCAACGTATCTGAAAAGAATTGAAATTAGCACTAAAGTGATCGGCATCTTTTTCGGGAGGGGTAACGCCAAATCGTTCACACAATAAAATAATGTGCTGACGCTCTTGTAGCTTTTCATCGTTAGATACTAATAAGGCCAAATGACTGGTTCTAACTGGTAAATTAAGATTGAAAGGTGCTCTAGCATGGACTTCATTATGCAGCACAAAACGTTGAGGATGATTTTTTGGAATAGGAAATAAAGTAG
This sequence comes from Methylococcales bacterium, assembly GCA_003584875.1. Lineage (GTDB taxonomy): Bacteria > Pseudomonadota > Gammaproteobacteria > Methylococcales > Methylomonadaceae > Methylobacter_C. The sequence continues at coordinate 7,700 of QVQD01000227.1, read as the reverse complement.
TCACGTATGTTTTTATCAGCTTAATTAAGATGGATATAATTTAAGGTTATGGTCGGGTTAGTGATAGCGTAACCCAACAGGATGCGCGGAAATGCTTGGCTTACGCTAACGCTACGCCAAGCAACAAAACTCGTGAGTTTTGACTCCATTGCAAAGGTTTGTAGGCGGTCGGGTTAGTGATAGCGTAACCCGAGGTATCATGAGCTTCGAAATGTCGGGTTACGCTATCGCTAACCCGACCTACGTATTTTAGTAGGCCCACCCAAGCGTAGCGCGTGGTGGCGTTTTCGGCACAGGTACTGTGCCTATGCCGGAAACGCTTTACTCGCTTACGCTCAAAAGCCTTATTCCGGCCTACGGAGACCATCAAATTAAGCATTTATCGACCGTGACTCTGAGCATGGTAACGATTGGTAAGCTAAAACAAACCTAACTGCAACTGTGCAACTTCTGACATCATTTCTCGTGACCAAGGTGGATCAAGCACTACTTCAACTTCTACTCTAGTAACACCAGGCAAGGCACGTATACATTTCTCTACATCACCTTGAATCACAGGCCCCATGCCGCAACCGGGTGCGGTCAATGTCATCATGACATGAACAGCATTACTCTGTTCATCTAGCTCTTTGACGTTACAGTAATAAACGAGCCCTAAGTCGACAATATTTACGGGGATTTCTGGGTCATAAACCGTTTTCATGACTTCCCAGCAGTTCTTCTCAACGGCTTCGGCGCTGGTTTCAGATACCAAGGTATTTAGTTGATGGGGTTCCATTCCTAAGGCATCAGCATCGGCACCTGCAATACGCACCATATGGCCGTATTCTGTAATGACAGTAAAATTATTACCTAAAGACTGATGCAAAGTTACTATTCCACCTTTGCTTAGAGTATCAGGGGTACCATCAGGAATGGTAATAATGTTGACATCCCTAGTTAAAACTAAACTTTCTCGTTCGGCCATAATAATAAATTATAAATGAAAGGTACGGGCATCAATGGTTTGGCCATTTACAGCTAAACTTTGAGTGCCAAATAAATATAAATAAACCGGAGCTAGTGATTCTAAAGTAGGTAATTTGCTTTTATCTTCCGCGGGATAAGCACGCTTTCTTAAGGGTGAATCGACCGCACCTGGTACAAGTATATTGGCTCTAATTTGCCCAGCGGAATCTAGTTCGTCTGCTAATATTTTCACAAAGCCTTCTAAAGCTATTTTTGAAACACCATAGGCACCTAAATAAGCATGTGGATCGTTGGCACAGCTATCAGAAGTAAAAACAATAGAAGCCTGTGAACTTTTTTGCAATACCGGTAACAATACACGAGTTAATAAAAAAGGGGCGTTCAAATTAACATTTAAAGTATGCCCCCAATCTTTAGTACTAAATTGAGAAATTGGCGTAAATGAACTAAATTCAACTGCAGAATGTAATAAGCCTTGTAAAGAACCATATTCATCAGCGACTTTATCGGCTAATTCTTGATAGTCATTTTCATTTGCACCCGCCAGATCAAAAGGATAAATAATGGGTTCTGGTGCATCTGCCGCCAGAATAGCATCATAAACAACTTCTAACTTGGCGATATTTTTATCTAGCAATATGATGTGCGCACCACTTTTAGCGAGTGTCAAAGCGGCAGTACTACCGAGACCACCTCCTGCACCCGTTATTAAAATAACCTTATCTTTTAGAGGCTTCATCTTTATTCAGGTCGTTTAAAGGCAGCGATATAATTAACACCGACATCTTTACCCAGCCTAAAGCGCTTATCAAAAGGATTATATTCAATTCCGATCATAGCTTGTAAATCAAGGCCTGCTGCACGCGCAGAACTACTGAGTTCTGAAGGTTTAATGAAAGTTTTATAATCATGCGTGCCTTTAGGTAACATACGTAAGATATGTTCTGCTGCAACAATAGCCATTAAATAAGCTTTGGGTTGACGATTAAGTGTAGAGAAAAATACCATACCTCCGGGTTTAACCAAAGTTGCACAAGCAGCAATGATAGAATTCGGATCAGGCACATGCTCTAACATTTCCATACAGGTCACATGATCAAAACTACCAGGCTGTTGTTCGGCTAAACTTTCAACGCTGATTTTTTGATAATGAGCATTTACACCTGACTCTAGGCTGTGCAAATCAGCAATATCAATAAGTTCGTCACTTAAATCTATGCCCAAAGCATCAGCGCCATGTCTTGCTAAGCCTTCAGTTAAAATACCGCCACCACAGCCTACATCAACATAGCGTTTACCCGATATTTCTGCATGACGCTCAATAAACTCTAGGCGTAGCGGATTAATATCATGTAAGGTCTTAAATTCGCCTTGAGTATCCCACCAGAGTTCAGCCATAGAACCAAACTTATTAATTTCGTGGAGATGAACGTTATCTGTTGCTGTCATTATGCTTAACCGTTTTGTAATGATATAGTTTACTATAATAGTTGGTTATTCGTCATCTGTTACGCTAACCAATTCAAATTTACTTTGCGGGATAATCAGCACTAGCCTGATCACCCTAATAATCTTCAAGATAGTCTTAAAGTGGCTTCTGTTCAAAGGCCTCAATTTTTTCTTCAAGTAGCTTTACTTTCTTGAGTAGCTCCGGCAATTTACTTAAAGCAATTTGTTCTTTATAGGCTGTCTTTTTATCTTTTGCTGGACTACCAAAAACCTGCGCACCCGCTTTAACATCACCCGCTACACCAGAACGCGCCATCACTACCGCACCCGTACCGATATTAACATGATCAGCAACGCCTGAACTGCCTGCCAAAATAGCATAATCATCAATTTGGCAAGAACCTGACACACCCGTTAAACCGCACATAATGACATGCTGACCAATTTTATTATTGTGGCCAATCTGGACTAGATTATCGATTTTGCTACCTGCACCAATCACCGTACTACCTAATGCGCCCCTATCTACGCAGGTATTAGCGCCTATTTCGACATTATCATTAATAACCACATTACCGACTTGCGGTACTTTAACATGCTGATGATTTCTAAATTTATAACCAAAACCATCGGCACCAATAATTGCACCTGAATGAATAATGACATTATTGCCTAGCACGACATCATCATAAATCACCGCATAAGGATAAATACGGCAATTTTCACCTATAGTGACATTTTTACCTAAATACGCACCTGCCAGTATCGCCGTTCCTTTACCTATTCTAGTGTTTGCACCGATGACCGCATACGGACCAATAAAGACCTCATCAGCCACACTCACATTTTCTTCTAGCACTGCTTGCGGAGCTATTTGTGATTGATAACTTACAGCAGGATGCAGAAACTCAGTAGCTTTAATAAAGCTCATTTCAGGATCAGCACAAACCAACAAAGCTAAGCTTTCAGGAATATTATTGATGACATAGCCTTCAGCAATAAAACACGCCGAAGCACTAGAGTTTTGAATATGTTTTGCATACTTACTATTTGTTAATTGAGTGACTTGACCCACTTGTGCTGAAGTAATATCAGCCGCAGAAGTTATCACACTTAAACTATTTCCACCTACAATCTGCGCACCACAAAAATCGGCAAGCTCTTTTAAAGTAATCGGCATATTCATCTCTATAGTTATCTATAAGGCCATAGTGTATCAAATAGCCGAGATTTATTGAAAAGTTTGCCATTATTAACAAGACTCCCTAAGCCCATAACCTGCCTCTTTCATAACTCAGAATCATCAGATAGAGCCTAGCACATCAACTATGTGTTAGGATGCCAATCTCACCAGTCATTTGGCTTAAGTATTATGAATGACTCCATTATCAAAATCGGAGTAATAAGCAATGAAAGAATATGACCAAGCGCGAAGCCTATTAAGCAATTTATTAGAAGAACTTAATGGCCGACTGGACAACATCATTCATGATGTCAGGCACGACCAAAATCCTTTAGAAAAAAATTTTTCAGAACAAGCAACACAAAATGAAAATAATGAAGTGCTTGATCAGTTAGGTAATTCAACCAGAGCTGAAATAGAGCAAATTAAACTAGCCATCGCAAATATAGATAACGGTCGCTATGGCATTTGTGAACTTTGCGCTGAACCTATCAGCAAAGAACGTTTAGCAGCAATCCCTTATACTAACCAGTGCATTAAGTGCGCTAGTAAAGTTGGACCTAAGTATTAATTAATCATAATTAAATGTTATCGTTACCACGCTAAAACGATAAAATTGTAATGATGATCGTAGGGGTGTATTGCATAGCCCCTACGGGCAATATTAAATATAACTAACCCATGGCACTACTATGAAAAAAATAACTGCACGCTGCGCTTTATTATTAGCCTTTTTAACACCCGCTGTACAAGCAGAAGATATTGGCTGTATTACTACAACATGGAAACTCATTGGCTCGAATCACAAAGTCTGCGTACAGGCCTTTGATGATCCTAAGGTACAAGGCGTTTCTTGTCATATCAGTCAAGCCAAGACCGGTGGAATTGCTGGAACCTTGGGTGTTGCCGAAGACCCTTCACAGTTTTCTATCGCTTGTCGCCAAGTCGGCCCTATTGTCATCAACGGCAAATTGCCCCAAGAAGAAACAGCATTCACCGAAGACACCTCGTTACTCTTTAAAGAAACCAAAGTCAGTCGTATGTTTGACGCTAAACGCAACACTTTAGTTTATGTCGCTATTAGCCGTAAACTGATTGAAGGTGCACCAGCTAATAGCATATCTACCGTGCCTATTATGCCTTGGAACAAGTAATTTATAAGCCGTGCTAAAGCTGAACACACTCCACCAACTCCATGATGACATCGCTGCGCGTGTAAAAACCATTAGCGATGATAATCAGGATTGGCTATGTCGCATAGGCTGTGATGGCTGCTGTCGACGATTAGCTGAAATACCCAGATTGACACTTGAAGAATGGCAGTGGCTAAAGATCGGCCTAGCCGCCCTACCCGCTGATCAACTAGAGGACATTAAGCTAGGCATTTCAGCCTTAGCCGAGCAGACTTCTCGCCCCATCACTTGCCCGATGTTAAATCAAACAGAAGGCGTGTGTAGAGTTTACGAACATCGCCCAGTTGCCTGCCGCACTTATGGCTTTTATGTGCAACGCGAACTGGGCTTGTACTGTAAAGATATCGAGGCTCTTGTAGACCAAGGCGCTTATGCGGCAGTGGTATGGGGCAACCACGACACCATTGATCGCCGAATTAACGGTCTAGGTGAAACTCGTGATTTAACTGAATGGCTTGCTGATTCATTTAATCCATTTAAGTAAATATTCAGTCAGCTTCGGTAATTGTTGATAGCAACAAAGTGAAATATTTAAATCCCCTGCCCGTTGCTTGTCATACTCACCCAATTCAGCAAAACTAATCAACATGGCTTTAGCTTGTAACCCACCCAATAAATCTTTTAAAGTATCCAACTTATAAAGTGTATCTGCGCCCGCACCTTGATCGTTATCTTTATAACGCTTGGTTTTACATTCGATAATATACAGGCGGTTGTCTTTTAAAAAAGTAACATCCATTTCATTTCTAACGGGCTTATTTTGATGCTGCCGATCCACTTGTACACTACGTCCAATATCTTGGATGCCAGCCTCTTTTTTTATATTAAGACACAGACCATAAACATGTTGCTCAAACCAGCCGCCATTAACATAAAATCTAGCCGCTTCATTGGCAAATATCAGTTTATTTTTTTCCAGCCTAACTAGATTATTAGCCGAAAACAAGGCGATTAAATCCGCCAAAAACATATCACCCATTTGTTGAGCATTAAGCTCAACACTCAAGCGCCCCGTCGCTAGTTGCGCCAAATAATTGATACTTCCTAGAGCTTTAGCATAGTAAGCAATATCATTAATAATTTTTTCGGTAAGTTCACGATAAACTGCAGGAACGCCTAACTTATCGCCTTGATCGGTTATCGTCGCCCCATAAGCCTGAAAGAACTCAGGTAATTTAATACGATCAGCCAAATCTTGACCCGCCTGCTCTGAGGGATATAGCCAGATAACCCGATCTTGTTCAGGATGCACATAAAAAACAGGTCTAAGTAAATCCCGAAACACTTCATAAGCAGCAATACTCATAGGCTTAGTTCCACCTGTAGCATTTAAAGCCAAACTACCCTCATCGTACTGTGTTATTAAATCTAAGACCCTGTCACGTATATGCTCAATATCCCAGGCATCTTGTATATAGTGACGACTACATTTAATACCGCGTTTTTTATTGACTGACTCTAGCCAATCAGCTCGTAAATCCATATCCGAACTAACCAGCATGACAACTTGCTTAGGCTTAAAACTATCATCCAATGCTGGGGTAATATTAGGAACAGCTTGCGCAGAAACGAGGATTAAATGTGTGTTTATAGTCATTACGGATAGTTGAGTTATTTTAAATTAAGTCAAGCAACTTGAGAAATAGCTTTAATTTTAGCTGTAGTAATATCAGGTTTATTATCTTTATATTCTGTTGTTACATAAATACTATCAACACCCATTTCTTCAGCCGCCATAAAAGCACCTAAACTCATTGGGGTTTTGCCACCCGTTATATCCATAGCCATCTCATCTAAACCATGAACCTTAAGCTCGTGTATTACTTTTTTTGCCTTACGATTAACTTCAGCAGGATCATCCGGATCATTAATCACTTCTTCTTCAATAAACAAGATTCCCATTTGCTGTGCAAACACACGAATCTCTTGTGCCGCATTACGACTTGATTCAGAACTTAAAAGCCCAATAGCCATAGGGTTTATTTGTTTAATAACCCATAAAGGTACTTCTTTACGACTAACGGTAAAAATAATCCCCTGCCAATGACTATGCTCTAATTGACCTCCGATACTAGGAAATCGATTTCGCTTAAACCAATTGTGTAGCTTATTGCGACATATAAAACCATAAATAGTCGCCAAAATGGTTAAAGTCATCACAAGATCCCCTACAATAATTCCGTAGCGGTCCAACCATAACCAAGTGCTTTCATCAAACGCGAACAAATTAGGACTTATTATTTCCATCAAAGTGTATAAGCAGCAGGCAGTTGTTTTGGTAATGCTTTAACATTCACACGGGTCGTTTCTGCTAATAACATAGGCATAAAATGCTCTTCTAACCAACTGTGAATAGGTTGCCAATCACTGGCTCTAACGGGTTCAAAACCATGGGCCAATATAGACAGATTACGAACCTTAATATGATTGCGCATATTATTCTCTTGAGCGACTATAAATTGAGCTGCGGCACCTTTTGTTTTAAACCTAACTAACTGCCATGCCGCAAACAAACCCGCTTGGTACTGGCCACTATCATGATTTTTAGTTAACGTTAAACCTTCAGGAATATCCTGTTCTTTTACATCCCCCGTTTGAATATTACATTGCGTTCTTAATAGCCATTGCGCCGTCCATTCAATCAAACGATACACTCTAGCAATAGCGTCATCGTATCGACCCTGAGCCGCACGGCGCTGAGCATTACGATATAAGTCTAAAAGCTGTGCCGCCTCACGAACATTATGATTATCATTATTTAAGCGTGTAGCCACATCAAAATAACAACTAAAATCTGGGCGAGGACCTAATACGCTTGCATAGCGCTGTAATATCTCTAGTGCTGTTTGATGATTAAAATTATCCCATTCAGCAAAAGCCCGACTTAAATCACGAAAACGCGTATA
>QVQD01000201.1 GCA_003584875.1 Methylococcales bacterium | reverse complement strand
GTATCAATCTTTAAAGCAATATCATTTTGCTTGGCGTTTTGAATGATGTAGCTCCAGCGACTGATGTCATCCAGATAAAACACATTAGCCATGCCATAAAAGTCAGGCATTTCAATATACTTTTCTTGGCCTTTAGCTATGAGTATTTGGCGGTGTTCTTCAAACTTATCACTGGCAAATTTTAAAAAGATAAGTCCGAGTACCACGTGTTTGTATTCGGCGGGTTCTACGCTACCGCGTAGTTTATTGGCTGATTCCCAAAGCGTTTCTTCTATGCTTTTTATTTTAAGGACTTTCTTTTTGGTTTGCTTCTCAGCCATATGCTGTTCCCTTTAATTCATTTATGCCATTTATGATTATTCAAGGATGACTTTATAGTATTTGTTTGCTATTCCATCATACCAAACAAGCAAAGTTCACTCAAAAACCAACTAAGACAACAGCACTAGCCAATATATGCAAGCCGCTTGAGTTATAGAGGTACCGATAGCTAAACGGTGGTATTAACAATGTTCCAGTCATCATTTTATTTTATACAGCCATTAGGCTGGTATATTTTTTGATTAAATTTTCTTAGCTCTGAATAATGCAATAAATGTACACCCGTCACATTTGCTAATTGTTTGGCTACTGGCTTTATTCTGTAGGGGCGACAAATTTGCCACGTAAAATCATACTAATGTATTGGGCGAAACTGTCGCCCCTACAATTAATATAAAGCCGGTCGGGGTTTGCAACACCGACCGAAACGTTTGAGACAGGGTTATAAACCCAAGTCTCGCTTGGAAGGACGGGCTAAAGTTAGTGTAACTGACAATATCACCTACAGCAGAAATTAAACTGTAGGGGCGACAAATTCGCCACGTAAAATCATACTAATATACTGGGCGAATCTGTCGCCCCTACAATTAAAATTAATGCCGGTCGGGGTTATAAACCCCCGCCTCGCTTGGAGATTAAATCCAAAGAACACATAGGACAGGCTAAAGTTAGTGTAACTCGACAAAATCACCTACTGCGGAAATTAAAATGTAGGGGCGACAAATTCGCCACGTAAAATCATACTAATGTACTGGGCGAATCTGTCGCCCCTACGATCTTAACCACAATGTTATCGTTCGCTCGTGGGAATGCTAACCATTATTTGTGAAGATACCTATGCCTTTGGAAAAGGGGAACTGAGGGAGTTATCAAACACGAGGCATGCATAATCGATTAACACTGCGAGGACTTATGAGACCTCTAATTAATAATACCTATTCACCTGTCTCAGTAATAATGACATCAATGCCATTTTGTCTGAGTCTTCCTCTGATGGTATTAATACTGGGCATTTGAGTATAAGGTCCCATTTTTACTCGATACCAACTGATGATGCCTATTTTTTGTTTCTGTATGGTTGATTCCATTCCCATACTGGCTAATTTAGTTTTTAAGGTTTCGGCTTCTTTGTAGGTTTTAAAAGAGCCTACTTGCAAAATATAATGAGCCTCTTTGGCTTTACCTACATGCTCTTCCCGAGTTCTGGTTTTGATTTCATATTCAGGAACAACCACTTCTTTTTCTGGCAAGATGGTATAAAAATCAAATTGAGGAGGTTGAGGGGTTTGTTTTACTTCAGGCTTTTTCTCTTCTTTAATGGCTACTGAATTTTCTGCAAGTGTTTTATTGGCTGGGACTTCTACAGCCGTTGGAATAGTTTCTTTATGACGAGTACTTATATAAACCAAAAATACCACAAATGAAATAATGATGGCGGTAATTAACATCCACCTCCACACACTTACTTTGGAGCGTTCATCATTATGATGTCTTTGCTGCTTAGCAAATTTTCCTTTAACAGGCCTTGGTTTATAATCTCTAGTCATTACATGGATTCGGGTGCGTTAATACTTAATAAACCTAGTCCATTAGACAAGACCTGCTTTACTGCACAAATCAAGCTTAGACGGGCATTACGGATCACTTCGTCATCAACCAAAAATTGATGAGCATTGTAATAAGTGTGAAAATCATGTGCTAATTCGCGTAAATAAATAACTAATTGATGCGGTTCATATTGCAGAGCTGCACGTTCTAGTACTTCAGGATATCGTGCCAATACGACTAATAATGAGCTTTCATGTTCTTCTGTTAGTTTTTCTAAATTCTCTAAACCTAACACTAAATTTCTTTGCCAGCCTTTTTCATCTAATTGACGTAATACACTACAAACGCGTGCGTGAGCGTATTGAACGTAAAAAACGGGGTTATCGTTAGATTTTGAGGTCGCTAATTTTAAATCAAAATCCATGTGTTGTTCTGAGCGACGCATTAAATAAAAGAATCTAGCGGCATCCTTACCGACTTCAGCTCGCAATTGTCTTAAGGTAACAAATTCTCCAGAACGAGTGGACATTTGAACACGTTCTTCACCTCGGTAAAGCACAGCAAATTGAACCAATAGCACATTTAATTTAGATTCATCAGCACCGAGTGCTTCAATCGCCGCTTTTACTCTAGGCACATAACCATGATGATCAGCTCCCCAAATATCGATAATTTGGTCAAAACCTCTATCTAGTTTATTCATGTGGTAAGCAATATCAGAAGCAAAATAGGTGTATTGCCCATTCTCTCTAATGACCACACGATCTTTTTCATCACCTAATTGACTAGAAGCAAACCAAGTCGCCCCCTCTTGCTCATAAAGATAATTGCCAATTCGCAAACGTTCTAGAGCATTTTCTACTGAACTATCATCCATAAGCTGACGTTCTGAAAACCATTGTTGATAATCGACACCAAATTCAATCAAATCTGCTTTGATATCTTCTAAAATAGTCTCTAAACCAATCTGAAAAAACTCTCTATATAATGAGGGACCTAACAAGCTTTTCATCTTAGCAATCAAAGCGTCGATATGTTCATCTTTATCGCCACCTTGAGGTTCATCGGCAGGAATTTGTTCGAACACGACTTCTATGGATCTACGATATTTGTCTTTATCGTTATTAACAATATCTGAGGCAATATTACGTGCATAATCACCACGATAAGCATTGCTTGGAAAAGTAACGAGTTCTCCACAAACTTCTAAATATCTTAACCATATACTAGTGGCCAATATATCCATTTGTCGACCCGCATCATTTACATAATATTCACGATGTACTTCAAAACCCACTGCTTCTAATAAGTCTGACACTGCAGAACCATAAGCGGCTCCTCGACCATGACCAACATGAAGCGGTCCAGTAGGATTAGCGGATACAAATTCAACCTGAATTTTCTTACCAACACCCTTTGTACTTAAACCAAAGGAATTGCCAAGCTCATGAATTTTTTTAATCACACCAAATTGGGTATTTGGATTAACAAAGAAATTAATGAAGCCAGGGCCCGCTAATTCTATTTTGGTAATGGCATCATTTGTAGGTAATGCTGCGATGATTTTTTCTGCTAATTGACGAGGATTTAACTTTGCTGGCTTTGCTAATACTAAAGCTAAATTTGATGCAAAATCACCATGTTGAGCATCACGAGTACGTTCAATCATTATCACGGGTGGAGTATCTAAATTTAACACACCCTCAGCTATAAGTGTTTCAACAGCTTGGATGAGTAAACCCTCTATTTTTTGTTTCATTTATTCACTGCTTAGTTATCGGATAAATATTGAGCGCATTATCCAACATAATGCCTTGTTTATCCATTCAAACCCTATTAAAAATCACTTTTAAGTTAATAAACCACCCAAGATAACATTACAAATATGATTGTTATTTTAGTTATGCAGTTAGATTCTCTGTTACTAAATCTGTGATTAACTTGCTATCAAGCTGAATATAAAATTTTTGAAAACTTTTATCCACAGATTACAGGGGTATAAAAACACAGCTTTAAAATAGCCGCTAAGGTTTAATTTTAATAGCCTGCCACTAGTTATCCACAGTTAATTGCCTTGTTAATAGTAATAATCTTTTAAAAAAATAACTTATATTATATTACGATTAATTCAATAGTCAGACCCTAACTCGCTTTTTGAGTCCTTGTTTTTTAAATAGATATTCATTTAACAAATTGTTTTATTGGACAAAATACTAGCGTATGGGCTTCGACGACTATATAATCATGGAACATAATCATTGTTAGGCCAATATAATGACTAGTTTTTGGCTTTGTTTAATTAGCTTATTCTCCCAATTTAAAATAAATGAAATTTATAATTAATAGAGAAGATCTATTAACACCCTTGCAACAAATAGTAAGCGTTATTGAAAAAAGGCAAACCATGCCTATACTTTCTAATGTTTTATTAGTTGTACAAGAAGACTCTATATGTTTAACAGGCACTGATCTTGAAATACAGATTATCGCTAACATTCCTGCAAATTCAGCAATCCCTGGAACAATTACTGTACCTGCACGAAAATTTTTAGATATTTGTAGATTATTGCCTAATGGAGCAGAAATTAAATTTGAACTGCAAAGTGATAAAGTAAAAATTTCATCTAATCGCAGTCGTTTTTCTTTAAATTGTTTATCAGCGGATAATTATCCTGAATTTTCTGAGACAGAGTTAAGCCATTCTTTTTTTATTAATGCGGGGAAGTTAAAAAAATCGCTAGATAAAACTCTATTTAGTATGGCAAATCAGGATGTTCGTTATTATTTAAACGGATTAATGCTTAATATAAGTAATAATAAGATTAAATTAGTGGCATCAGATGGCCATCGTCTTTCTATTTATGAAGATGATTTAGATCAAGAAACAGGGTATGAAGCTCGAATAATTGTTCCTAGAAAAGGGGCAATCGAACTGAGTCGTTTATTAGATGATCCTGAGTTGGAATTGCAGGTTAATTTTTCTACGAACAATATACGTATTATTATCAATAAGTTAATTTTTTCTGCTAAATTAGTTGATTCAAAATACCCAGATTTTGGTAGGGTTTTTAAGCAAGAATTCAATAGTCCAATTCATATACAAAAGCTCGCTTTAAAAGAAGCTTTAACGCGTGTAGCTATTTTATCGAATGAAAAAATTAAGGGTATTACTTTTGAGATTAATGATAATAGCTTAAGAATTAGTGCCCATAATCCGGAGCACGACGAAGCTGAAGAAGAAATCGGCATTGAGTACATGGGACCTTCTATTTCCATAGGCTTTAATTCTCAGTATTTATTAGATGCAGTTACTAATTTAGATTCTGAATTAGCCGTTTTAACTTTAGCAACTAATGGTAGTAGTTGTTTTATTGATGAATCAGAACTCTGTGCTTATAAATTTATTGTTATGCCTATGACGCTTTAGTTTATATAACTTATTGTAATTTATGTATTTATTAATTTTTACACGATAAAAAAAATGATAACTAAAACTAATTCACCTCTTGAAATCTCTGTTGAAGCTGGCACTAAATATTCTTGGTGTAGCTGTGGTTTTAGTAAAAATATGCCCTTGTGTGATAATGCTCATCGAGAGTTTTCAGATAAGAAATCTGTTAAATTTATAGCCGAAGAAACTAAAGCTATCTTTTTATGTGGCTGTTCAGAAACAAATACGCCTCCTTATTGTGATGGCAGTAATAATTGTAGGTCATAAAGTGGCTATAGAAATAGAACATAAATTTTTATTAGCTAATAATGAATGGCGTAATGATGTTAGTTATTCTGTTAAATATAAACAGGGTTATTTAAATTCAATTGCAACGAGTTCGATCAGAGTAAGAATTAGTGATAACCATGCTTGGCTTAATATAAAGAGCGCTACTATTGGAACCCAACGTCATGAATATGAATATGAAATTCCAATATCTGATGCACAAGAAATAATTACTAATCTATGTAAAAAACCTATTATTGAAAAAACTCGTCATATTGTTATTAATGAGGGCAATACTTGGGAAATAGACGAGTTTGAAGGTGATAATATTGGTTTAATTGTTGCTGAAATTGAACTACCAGAAGTTGGAGCTGTTTTTTCAAAGCCTAATTGGTTAGGAGAAGAAGTTACTTCTGATCTTCGCTATTATAATAATAATTTAGCTAACCATCCTTATTCAGTTTGGTAATATCATTTCTAAGCATAAGATTGATTTCTTACTCTAATTTGATCATCGTGCTTTGTCAGATTCTCTAGTTAGTTTTCTCGTTCATAATTGCAATGATAATTACTAAGCTAAATATTAGCTCTGTACGTAACATTATTCTGGCTGCGGTATATCCCTCGCCGACATTAAATTTTATTATTGGAAAAAATGCTAGTGGAAAAACTGCTTTTCTTGAGGCAATTTTTTTATTAGGACGCATTAAGTCTTTTCGTTCTTCATCAATAAAATCAGTTATTAATTCAACACATTTAGAATTAGTTGTTTCTGCTGAAATATTGCAGATGAATGGTGCTACAGCCCATTTAGGTGTTCAAATTGACAGTAAAAACTATTGTTGTCGAATTAATAATCAAACTACCCATAAAAAATCAGATTTTGCTTATGCCTTACCTTTACAAGTTATTCATCCTAAAAGTTATGAATTACTTGATGCTGCACCTCAATTAAGGAGAGAGTTTTTAGATTGGGGGGTTTTTAATGACAATGAAAACTTTTTATTAGTTTGGCGACATTATAAAAAGTGTTTAGCGCATCGTAATTCATTATTAAAGACTCGATCAGTTAATCAACTCAATGTTTGGAATAACGAATTGGTTAATTACGGTACAATGGTGAATAATTACAGACATAATTATTTACTTAAATTTAAACCAGTCTTTATAGAAATTGTTGCTAGGTTTCTTGATCTTGATGACGTGGAATTAAAGTATCTCTCGGGATGGAATACAGATAAGGAACTCGATTGTGTTTTTATAGAAGATATTGATAAAGATCTTCGTTTCGGTTTTACACATAGTGGACCCCATCGCGGTGATATACAAATAATGGTAGCGGGTCGCTTAGCCAAAGACTATGTTTCTAGGGGTCAACTAAAATTATTAGTAATGAGTTTAAAGTTAGCTCAGATGCAGTTACTTAAAAATCAACATAGTAATATTGGTTGTTTTCTTATAGATGATTTTGCAGCTGAATTAGATGTCATCAATAGAGCAAAACTACTCAACTATTTAGTTGAGTTAGAATGCCAAGTATTTATAACAACGACTGAGCAATCTGATTTTGGTGATCTGGCTGATATTAAGAATTACAAAATGTTCCACGTGGAACACGGCAATATAATACAAGTGTAATGTTTCATGTGGAACATTCACAACTACAGTAAAGTGAGAGAATTATGACCAACATTAACGAACAATATGATAGTTCAAATATACAAGTTCTAAAGGGATTGGATGCGGTTAGAAAAAGACCTGGAATGTATATTGGTGATACAGATGATGGATCAGGATTGCATCATATGGTGTTTGAAGTAGTTGATAACTCAATTGATGAAGCTTTAGCTGGATATTGTAAAGAAGTAAAAGTTGTTATACATAGTAATGGTTCGGTAACGGTTTCAGATGATGGTCGAGGAATTCCAGTAGATATACATAAGGAGGAAGGACGATCAGCAGCAGAAGTTATTATGACGATACTACATGCCGGCGGAAAATTTGACGATAATGCTTATAAGGTATCTGGGGGCTTGCATGGTGTGGGTGTGTCAGTAGTGAATGCCTTATCCGAAGAGTTAAATTTAGAAGTGCGTAAAAATGGGCTACTTTATAAGCAACAATATCGTATGGGTAATCCAGTAGCTCCATTGGAGTCTGTAGGGCCAGCAGAAGGTTCAGGTACACTCATTAATTTTAAACCCAGTTCAGAAACTTTCACTGACACAGAGTTTCATTATGATATTTTGGCAAAAAGATTACGTGAATTATCTTTTCTTAATTCAGGTGTACGTATAAGCTTGAATGATGAAAGGACAGACAGGCAAGATATATTTGAGTTTGAGGGTGGAATCAGTGCATTTGTAGTGCATCTTAATAAGAACAAAACACCCCTGTTTCCTGAAGTTTTCCATTTTGTTGCTGAAAAAGAAGGTGTAACAGTCGAAGTTGCGATGCAATGGAATGACTCTTATCAAGAAAATGTGTTTTGTTATACCAATAATATTCCACAACGTGATGGGGGTAGCCATTTAGCAGGGTTCAGAGGCGCATTAACTCGAACTATCAATCAATATATTGAAGCGAGTGGTTTAGCTAAGAAAGAAAAAGTATCTACTACGGGAGATGATGCAAGAGAAGGTTTAACAGCGGTACTATCAGTTAAAGTACCTGATCCAAAATTTTCATCTCAAACAAAAGATAAATTAGTGTCTTCAGAAGTGAAACCTCTAGTTGAATCGACTATGAATGAAAAGTTACAGGAGTTTTTACTAGAAAAGCCACAAATAGCTAAATCAATAGTCGGTAAAATTATAGATGCAGCTCGCGCAAGGGAAGCTGCACGTAAGGCTAGGGAAATGACTCGTAGAAAAACGACATTAGATATAGCTGGACTACCAGGAAAACTAGCAGATTGTCAGGAAAAAGATCCAGCGTTGTCTGAATTGTTTTTAGTGGAAGGGGATTCAGCAGGTGGTTCAGCAAAGCAGGGTAGGGATCGACGTACCCAAGCGATATTACCTTTAAAAGGTAAGATTCTAAATGTTGAAAAAGCACGCTTTGATAAAATGATTTCTTCAGAAGAAGTAGGCACATTAATTACAGCATTGGGCTGCGGTATAGGTAAAGAAGAATATAATCTAGAAAAATTACGCTATCATCGCATTATTATCATGACAGATGCGGATGTTGATGGTTCGCACATTAGAACCTTATTATTAACGTTTTTTTATAGACAATTACCTGAGATAGTTGAGAAAGGTTATATCTATATTGCACAACCTCCTTTATATAAAGTTAAAAAGGGTAAACAAGAGCATTATGTAAAAGATGATGTTCAATTGAATGAATATTTAATTCAATTAGCACTAGATAAGGCTCAATTATTTACAGATGAAACAGCTTTGCCAATACAGGGACAAGGCTTAGAAAAATTAGCAAAAGAATATACTGGAGTCGTAAGTGTAATTAATCGTTTATCCAGACGTTATGACGATGTGTTTTTAGAACAATTTTCATATATGGAAGTAATTACAGATGAAATTAAACAAGATCAGCAAAAGCTAGCTGCATGGTTTGGAAAACTTCAGCAACAATTAGAGGAGTCTGAAACTAAAGCCTTGTTTAATATAGAGCTAGAATATAAAAGCAATAATGATTTCACTGCAGTCATAAATAAGCGTTTACATGGTATTACTAAAACATTTGTTTTACCGTCATCTTTCTTTAATGGAAAAGATTATCAAAAAATAGCCCAATATGCTCAGGATACTTTGGGTATGTTTAATGAAGGCTCATATATGCAAATGGGTGAGCGAACCTACCCTGTTACAAGCTTTAAACAAGCCTTTGAATGGATGATGAAGGAAATTAAAAAAGGCCAACACATACAACGTTACAAAGGTTTAGGTGAAATGAACCCAGAACAATTATGGGAAACTACATTAGATTCTAATAATCGTAGGTTGTTACAAGTTAGAATCGAAGACGTCATTGCTGCAGATGAAATATTTACAACCTTAATGGGTGATGTGGTAGAACCACGACGTGACTTTATAGTTAAAAACGCATTAGATGTAACTAATTTGGACGTTTAATTATGCTTAATTATCCTAATATTGATCCAGTCATATTCAGCATAGGACCTGCAAAAGTACATTGGTATGGGCTTATGTACGTCATTGGCTTTGCAGCTGTATGGTTTTTAGGACAAATAAGAGCTAAACAACCATGGTCGCCTATCAAACCAGAAACTATAGAAGATTTAGTCACTTACGGGGCTATAGGAGTCATTTTAGGGGGAAGAATTGGCTATATTTTATTTTATAATTTCAGTGAATTCATAAGTAACCCATTGATATTATTAAAGATATGGCAGGGAGGTATGTCTTTTCATGGGGGAATGTTAGGGGTATTTATAGCAATGCGGTTTTTTTCAAAAAAAAATCAATGCTCTATGCTGCAATTAACCGACATTATCGCACCATTAGCTCCTATAGGATTAGGTGCTGGTCGTATTGGAAACTTTATTAATTCAGAGTTATGGGGTCAGGTCACTCAAGTACCTTGGGGAATGGTATTCCCAAACGGTGGCCCATTAGCACGACATCCTTCACAGCTTTACGAAGCGTTTTTAGAAGGAATTGTTTTATATATTTTGCTTAATCTATATTCAAGAAAACAAAGACCTGTTGGTGCAATTACAGGACTTGCTTTGTTTTTGTATGGATGTTTTAGATTTTTTGTAGAATTTTATAGAATGCCAGACGCTCAACTTGGATATTTGGCATTAGATTGGGTTACTATGGGGCAGATATTGTCATTGCCCATGATTATAATGGGTGCAGCAATGTTCTATTACGCGGCGAAAGCACCTTTAAATGTAAAATAGATTGTTACGTGTGGGTGTAATTTAAAGTGCGGGGAAAAGCAAAATTGAGGGTATGGGATGTGCTTAACGATAGTCAAGCGCATCACGACCATTCGCTACACTATCGTTAAGCACATCCTATAAAAATATTAGTTTATTAGTTAGTCCCACCTTAAGGTAATAACCTATGATTATTACCTATTTAATTGCACCTGTTACGTGTGATATTTATAAACGTGCTATAAAAATTTAAATGTTAATTTAAAAATCATGAGAGATAATCGATGCTTTGGATAAAAGCTTTACACTTAATTTTTATGGTTACTTGGTTTGCTGGCTTATTCTATTTACCTCGCTTATTTGTTTATCATGCGCAAAGTACCGATGAAATAAGTCATGAACGATTTAAGATAATGGAACGTAAATTATTTTACGGCATTATGACACCAGGTATGATAGCGACTTTTATATTTGGTATTTGGATGTTGGTTGATTATGCTTGGTTGCTTTATGGTAACTCTTGGTGGTTAACAATAAAGCTTACTATGCTAGGATTAATGGTGGTCTACCATTTCGTATGTGGTCTTTGGCTAAATGATTTTAAGCATGACCGGAATGTACATAGTCATATTTATTATCGTTGGATGAATGAAGTCCCCGTCTTATTTTTAGTAGGCATCATTATTTTGGCAGTCGTTAAGCCTTTTTGAGCGTCAGACGTTAGTGATATAAAACGTAGTTTTGAAGGTTAGTAAGGCTTTAAATCCTTAATTGCATAGATATACAATTATAGGTATTTAAAATAAGACGCTTCATTTAGAGGATTAAATATGGCCGACTGAGCGTTTATTCGCTCAGCCTTTATACCAACTATTAACTAAAGAACTAGAAGTTTCTATACAGTTATAGCTTACTAGGGGTAGTAAAAGAATAGGGACTTATTCAGCTAAACTATCTACTTTGGCTAGTAGCGTAACTAATTCACCTTTTTTATATAAATCAGTAATGATGTCACAACCTCCGACTAACTCTCCATTGATATATAACTGAGGATAAGTTGGCCAGTTTGAATAATCTTTAAGAGCTTCACGTAGTTCAGGATCTTCAAAGATATTCACTGATACATATTTTGCATTACTAGCAGCTAAAATTTGTACTACTTGGCCAGAAAAACCGCATTGTGGAAAATCAGGAGAACCTTTCATATATAAAACAACTGGATTGTTTTCAAGTTGATCTTTAATTCTTTCTATAACGCTCATATTCGTATTCACTCAAACAAAATAAAAAAGGATTTTAGCAACTTTATTAGCTTTAAAAAAGCTAATCTTGTTAGTCAGTGCTTGCCTGATACTACATTGATACTTATAATCAAACATTTTTATTATCAGCTAGCGAAATTTAGTAGCTAACCTTTAAAGGCCAAATGTCATGACCAGCCATATTATGCCCACTTACGGTCGTTTACCGGTTACTTTTGAACGAGGTGAAGGTGCGTGGTTATTTGATGAAAACAGTAGTCGTTATCTGGATGCTTTATCAGGTATAGCTGTTTGCAGTCTAGGTCATGCACACCCTGCTGTGCATAAAGCTATTTGCGAGCAAAGTAAAAAACTTCTACATACGTCAAATTTATATAAAATCCCTGCTCAAGAACAACTAGCGGATCGCTTGGTTAATAAGAGCGGCATGGATAATGTTTTTTTCTGTAATTCTGGCGCAGAGGCGAATGAAGCAGCAATAAAGTTAGCACGTAAATTTGGTCATGAACGTGGTATAGAAAAGCCTGAGATTATAGTCATGGAAAAAAGTTTTCATGGACGTACCTTGGCTACATTGAGCGCGACTGGAAATACTAAAGTTCAAAAAGGTTTTGCGCCATTAGTTGAAGGTTTTATTCGAGTTCCTTACAACGACATTCCGGCTATTGAATCAGCAGTTAAGCAAAATAAAAATATAGTTGCAGTGCTGGTTGAACCCATACAGGGAGAGGGTGGTATCAATATTCCTGCACCAGATTATTTAAATAATCTTCGTGATTTATGTGATGAACATGATTTACTCATGATGTTGGATGAAATTCAAACCGGTGTAGGACGAACCGGTAAATTCTTGGCTTTTCAACATAACGATATTTTACCTGATGTTTGTACTATGGCTAAAGCACTAGGAAATGGTGTACCTATTGGCGCTTGTTTAGCAAGAGGAAAAGCTGCAGAACTTTTGACTGCAGGTGCTCATGGTTCAACATTTGGTGGCAATCCTTTGGCTTGTAGTGCCGCTCTAGCTGTTATAACTGTTTTGGAGGAAGATAATCTAATTGAGCAAGCTGAACAAAAAGGAAGTGCTATTTGCTCTGGCTTTACTGAGAACTTGCAGAAAAATACCCATATTGTAGACATACGTCACAAAGGTTTGATGATTGGCATTGAACTTGATAAACCCTGTACTGATTTAGTTAAATTAGCATTGCAGCAGCATTTATTAATAAATGTGACTAATGAAACTACGATTCGACTACTACCTCCCTTAATAATAGACAAGCAACAAATTAACATGTTGATTGATATACTATCTACTTTGATAAATGAGTTTACTCAATAAGTACCAGATTGAATTATGAATATGAATCCCAGACATTTCACTAGCCTACTTGATTTATCCAGCGAAGAGTTTCGGCACATTATCCATAGAGGTATAGAACTTAAAAATAACCGTGACCCTAATTTTCAGCCCTTAAAAGGTCGTGTGTTAGCGATGATTTTTGAAAAGTCATCAACTCGTACTCGAATTTCATTTGAAGCAGGTATGGCCCACTTTGGAGGAAGCGCTTTATTTTTATCCCCTAGAGATACACAACTAGGACGAGGTGAGTCATTGCGTGACAGCGCTAAAGTTATATCTAGTATGGTTGATTGCATCATGTTAAGAACCCACAAACATGAAACGGTAACAACTTTTGCTCAGTATTCTAGTGTACCTGTTATTAATGGTTTAACTGATTTACAACATCCTTGTCAATTACTAGCGGATATGCAGACCTATTTTGAGTTTCGTGGTGATATTCGTGGAAAAACTGTGGCTTGGATAGGTGATGGCAATAATATGTGTCATACATATCTTCAAGCTGCGACATTATTGGATTTTACTTTACATATTGCTAGCCCTGCTCAATATCAACCATTATCTGAATATGTCAGTGCTGCAGGCAAACATGTTAAATTTTTTGATAGCGGAATAGCTGCAGCTAAAAATGCAGATCTTTGCGTAACTGACGTTTGGGCCAGCATGGGTCAAGAAGAAGAGCAAAAACAGCGCGAACTAGCCTTTAAAGATTATCAAATTAATGCAGAAATCATGAATGCAGCAAACCATGATGCACTTTTTATGCATTGTTTACCTGCTCATCGTGGGGAAGAGGTAACCTCTGATGTTATAGATGGCCCACAAAGTGTGATTTACCCAGAAGCTGAGAATCGTTTGCACGTACAAAAAGCTTTACTTGAATTTCTTCTAAGTAATTGAAAAAATAGTATATAAAATAAATTATTAAATTGATTTAATAGATTTTTAATAAAATGATTCTATATTAAAAAAAAATTTAATCGATTTATTTACAATTTGGCAACCTAACCTAAAAATATAGCCGTGAAAAAATTACTTTGTTATATCTGTATGTTAATCATCAGCGCAACGACTACTATTGCTATGGCTGATATTGTTTATGTAAACGATGCACAGAACTTATCGCTATATGACGCAGCAAGCAGTCATAGTAATGTAATAAAAGTTCTAGCCACTGACACCGCCTTGACTGTTCTTGATAAGAAACCAAAAAATGGTTTTATTAATGTCCAGTTAACGGATGGTACAGAAGGTTTCATAAAGGCACGCTTTACCAAAGCGGAACCTCCTGAGATCGACCCTAAAGATAGTACAAGTAAAGAAATGTCGATATTGCAATCAAATAATGTGACCTTACGTGCTGAATTATCGGCTTTAAAAGAAACTCTAACTCCGGGTACTACTCTTGAGAAATCATTAGCCATTGAGCGTGACAAATTAACGCGTGAATTAAATGAGCTGAAAAAAACCATGGCTAGCTCTTCGCAATTAAGAAATGAGCGAGATGAATTACAAGAGCGCGTCGTTAATGTTGAGCGAGACTTACAACAATATAAACTTGAAAATCAAGCCTTAAAAGATACTGCCAGTCAGGACTGGTTTCTTTACGGAGGTTTACTTTCATTATTTGGTGTTTTGCTAGGGTTTATATTGCCAAAACTTGGATGGAGACGTAAAAATAGTTGGGATTCTTTTTAAGGGAAAAGGGAAGCCTATACTTTCATAGTCTTTACACTTTTACATTAGTTACTAAAATCTTATAAATATCAGGAATTGATCACATGGCTCGTTCAGATGACCACAACACCCGCAACTTTTCATCTTTAGTCGTTGATGGCATGGAGAGGGCACCTAGTCGAGCAATGTTACATGCAGTCGGCTTCAAAAATGAAGATTTCAAAAAACCACAAATAGGGATTGCTTCAACGTGGAGTATGGTTACACCTTGTAACATGCATATTAATAAGTTAGCGGATGCTGCAGGATTCGGTGTTGATCAAGCTAATGGTAAGGCTGTTATTTTTAACACTATTACAATATCAGATGGTATTTCTATGGGTACCGAAGGTATGAAATATTCGCTGGTATCTCGTGAAGTCATTGCCGATTCAATTGAGACTGTGGTTGGTTGCCAGGGCTTTGATGGTGTGGTTGCTATTGGTGGCTGTGATAAAAATATGCCTGGTTGTATGATTGCAATCTCGCGCTTAAATCGTCCAGCAATCTTTGTTTATGGTGGCACTATTATGCCGGGTTGTCATAAAGATAAAAAACTTGATGTAGTCTCGGTATTTGAAGCGGTGGGAGCTAGAGCTAATAACCAAATTGATGATGCTGAGCTTGCTGAAATTGAGGCCAAAGCTATTCCTGGCGCAGGCTCTTGTGGTGGTATGTATACAGCCAATACTATGGCTTCTGCAATTGAAGCTTTAGGAATGAGTTTGCCGAATAGTTCTGCACAAGCTGCAATTTCTAATGATAAAAGATTAGATTGTGAACGTGCTGGCGCAGCAGTTTTAGAATTGTTAAAAAACGATATAAAACCTAGCGACATCATGACAAAACCAGCCTTTGAAAATGCTATTACTATAGTGATTGCTTTGGGAGGTTCCACTAATGCGGTTTTGCATATCTTAGCGATGGCCAACGCGGCAAAAGTAGATATTACTTTAGATGACTTTACTCGAATTGGTAAACGTGTACCCATGTTAGCCGATTTAAAACCTAGTGGTCGTTACCAAATGGCCGAACTAATTGAAATCGGTGGCATACAGCCTCTCATGAAAATTTTATTAGATCAAGGTTTGTTGCATGGTGATTGCTTAACGGTTACCGGTAAAACTTTGGCTGAAAATTTAGCCGACGTAAAGCCATATCCGGAAGGTCAAGATATGATTCATCCATTGGCTGATCCTATAAAAAAAGACAGTCATTTAGTGGTGCTATACGGCAATCTAGCTCCTGGTGGTGCCGTTGCAAAAATTACAGGTAAAGAGGGTTTGCGTTTTGTTGGAACAGCCAAAGTATTTGATGCTGAGGAACAAGCGTTACAAAGTATATTAAATGGCGATATCGTAAAAGGCGATGTGATTGTTATTCGTTATGAAGGGCCTAAAGGTGGCCCGGGTATGCGCGAAATGCTATCACCTACTTCTGCCATTATGGGTAAAGGCTTAGGTAAGGAAGTCGCCTTAATTACTGACGGTCGTTTTTCTGGTGGTACCCATGGTTTTGTTGTTGGCCATATCACTCCAGAAGCTTATGTGGGTGGCCCATTAGCCATCATTGAAAATGGTGACACCATCACAATTGATGCAGAAACTAATGAATTGAAATTAGATATCAATGAACATGAAATAGCTCGTCGTTTAGAATCATGGAAGCAACCTGCTCCACGTTATACGCGTGGTGTATTGGCAAAATATGCAAAATTGGTAAATTCAGCGTCTCAAGGAGCAGTAACTGACAATTTGGATTGAGTTGAGTTAACTACAATCGAGTAATGGCTACGTATGCTGGACTAATATTAAAGACAGGACAGTGTGAACAATATTATTGGGTGTAGGTCGGGTTAGCTATAGAGATTGAAAGTATTCTTTTTATGTCCCCCTCTTTAGTAAAGAGGGCTTAGGGGAGATTTGATCTAATAAAAAATAATCATTAAATATTAATGATCTATGACACAAAAATCCCCCTCGATCCCCCTTTTACAAAGGGGGAAGCCAAAATCATAATACTTTCACAGTCTCGATAGCGTAAGCTGACAAAATCGTGGAGTGTCGGGTTACGCTAACGCTTAATCCGACCCAAGCAAGCTTTTTGTCCTTTGTTAAGCTGATAGCCGTTGGTTGATTAAATGCAAATGAAGTTAATCTTTATCACTTTAAACTGAATAGTTATGCAATCAGAAAAGTCATTTGTTAGTTGGTTTAGGGACTCATCTCCTTACATCCATGCTCATCGCAACAAAACCTTTGTTATATCATTTGGTGGAGAAGCTGTGCAGGCAGATGATTTTGATCATCATGTACACGATATCGCTTTACTTAACAGCTTAGGTATACGTTTAGTTATAGTACATGGCATAAGGCCTCAGATAGACCAGCGACTTGAAAAACTTAACACTCCTGCTCTATTTCATAAAAATTTGCGTATTACAGATGATTTAGCTCTGCAATGTGTAAAAGAAGCTGCAGGATTAGTTCGTGTCGAAATTGAAGCACTGCTATCAATGGGTTTATCCAACTCACCTATGGCTGGATCTAGTCTAAAAGTAGTGTCTGGAAATTATATTGTTGCTAAACCAATAGGGGTTATA
This sequence comes from Methylococcales bacterium, assembly GCA_003584875.1. GTDB lineage: Bacteria > Pseudomonadota > Gammaproteobacteria > Methylococcales > Methylomonadaceae > Methylobacter_C. Next base: position 15,708 of record QVQD01000201.1, on the reverse strand, counting down.
GATGGCATAGATTATTGCCATACTGGTGAAGTTCGTCGTGTAGATAGCGCTGCAATTCATCTACAACTTGATCAAAACACGGTAGTTCTAATTTCACCGATAGGATATTCTCTAAGCGGAGAGATTTTTAATCTGTCGGCAGAGCAAGTGGCTACCGCCGTTTCAATTGCTTTAAAAGCAGAAAAGTTAATTTTATTGACGGAACACAGTTACTGTAACCCTGAAGACGGGGAGCAAATTCGACAAATGACGACCGTTGAAACCGAGCATTTCTTAGAGCATCATAAAAATATATCGGATCTGACTAAATTGCCACTTAAAGCAGCGATGCAAAGTTGCCAAGCGGGTATTGAGAGAGTTCATTTGATTAATCGCCATATTGATGGAGCTTTGTTGCAAGAGTTATTTAGCCGCGATGGTATTGGCACTTTGGTTAGCTCTGCACCTTTCGAAGTATTACGTTCCGCTAAGCTCGATGATATAGGTGGTATTCTCGAACTTATTAAGCCCCTAGAGAAACAAGGTATATTAGTCAAGCGCTCCAGAGAAAAAATTGAAATGGAAATAGCCGATTATATTGTCTTAGAAAGAGATGGCTTGATTATCGCTTGTGTAGCTTTTTATGCTAATGAACATGATTATTATGGCGTAATCGCTAGTCTTGCAGTCCATGCAAATTATCAAGGTGCTAGTCGCGGAGCTCGGCTATTAAGTTATGTTGATCAAAAAGCACTGGAAATGAAGCTGAAAACCTTATTTGTACTTTCAACTCAAACGATGCAGTGGTTTATTGAGAGAGGTTTTTTATCATCTGATATTGATAATCTACCAGAGCCACTTAAAGCGTTGTATAACCCGCAAAGAAACTCCAAAATTTTGCGTAAAGACATAGAAAGTAAAACCTCATGACTGACCTATCAATATTGCAAATAACAGATTGTCATATTCTGCCTTGCATAAATGATAATTTTTTAGGCATTAATACCGAGTATTATTTTCGGGCGGTACTTGAACTTGCCTTAGAGGAAAATCGTCATTTTGATTTAATAATTGTTAGTGGTGACTTGGCTCAAGATCCTAGTCATGAAAGTTATCAGCGAATTTTAAAGTATCTTGAGGCGACTAAAATACCCTGTGTATGCTTACCGGGTAATCATGATGATCTTCAGCTTATGCAACAAGCATTTAATACTCCATTAGTAAATTGTCAAAAGCAATTTTTGTTAGGTAAGTGGCAATGTATTCTTTTAAATAGTCAGATAGAAGGGGAGTCTGGCGGCCGATTATCGAATCAAGAATTAAATTTTCTAGATGAATGTTTAAGTAGACATCCAGATTATCATGCTTTGATTGCAGTCCATCATCATTGTTTAGAAACTAAAAGCGCCTGGATGGATACCATGATAATAGAAAACAACCTAGAATTATGGACATTAATTAAAAAGCATCCGCAAGTTAAGGCTGTTATTAACGGGCATATTCATCAGGTAATGGATGTTGAGCACTTTGGCGTTCGTGTATTAGGTTCGCCATCAACTTGTTTTCAATTTAAACCCAATAGCCCTACTTTTAGTTTGGATGACAAAGTTTCACCGGGTTATCGTCAGATTACTTTGTGCTCGGATGGTAATATCCAAACATTCATTTCAAGACTGTCAGAGCCGTTAAAAGGTCTACAAATTGATAGCTTAGGTTATTAAAATCATGGGCTATCTGATCAATTAATTGGTAATTGTGGTTATAATGAGTTTTTATTTTCCTAACCTGATGTTCATTTTGTTTAGTCCAATATTTTTAACATGAAATTATTAAGCCAATACCTATCGTTATGCTGGTTTAGAAATAATCCTGCCAATTTAGTACCATCAAAATCGTTTATGTGGAAAACGGTGGCGTTTTATCTAATTTCTGGCTGTATAGTTGAAGGTTTAATTTCTGATCCTGCTGATGGCTCACTAGAAGTTTTTTTACGGACTGTCATGGCGTTTTCATCAGTCGCTGCGTTCTTGTTAGTCTTTAAAAAATGGCAATATTTTGATCAGTTGTTCATTGCCATTTTTGTCTGCGAAAATTTTATTATGACACTGGCTACATTAACTGAAGGACTCTATTTTATAATGGTAATGAATCATCAGGAAAATGCAGAAGAAATTTCAATCGGCATTGGTGCATTGCTCGTTGTTTGGTATATAGCAATTGTGAGTTACATATTGCGGCAAGCATTTGAAGTAAAAATGAGCCTAAGCGTTATTTTAGCGATTAGTTATTTTATTTTAACTTATGGCATTCCTATGCTGTTTATGGATATTTAAAGGCTGATCTATACTCCTAAAAAGTATTATTCAGCCTTCAAAACTTGAAATTTGATAGCTTATAGTCATAATGACTTCAGCCAAACTCAAGATAAGACAAATTAATTCCTAACATCATGTAATAATGACTTTAATTTTTGAAAACCTTAGTAGAGGTGAGTGTGAGTTTTTTTAATAAAGTTTTATTTCTTATAGCTTTTAATCTATTTGTTCAAAATAGTCATGCGGCTTTAACAATTGAAATATCTGAGGGTGTTAGTAGTGCTTTGCCTGTTGCCATAGTTCCATTTTCTTCAACTGGCGCTCCAGTTAATATCAGTGCTGTAGTCAATGCTGATTTAGAACGTAGCGGTTATTTTAAAATGATGGCAGAACAAGCCATGCCGAGCAAACCTAATGCAGCATCTGCTGTCAATTTCAATGAGTGGCAAGCCGCAAGTCAAAATTATTTAGTTATAGGGCAATTAGCGGATGCCGGTGGTGGACAATATAATATTCAGTTTCAATTATTTGATGTTTATAAAAGTGGACAATTGTTAGGTTATCGTATGACCTCTACAGCAGCTGATTTGAGGAAAACGGCTCATCATATTAGTGATCTCATTTTTGAAAAATTAACAGGTAAAAAAGGCGTGTTTAGTGGCCGTATTGCTTATATCACAACAACTAATCCTGCTAGTAAACAACAATCTCATCAACTTCAAGTGGCTGATGCCGATGGCTTTAACCCTCAGACTATCGCTACATCAGTTGAGCCATTAATGTCTCCTTCGTGGTCGCCTGATGGTAAAAAAATAGCATACGTTTCTTTTGAAAGAAAAACAGCAGCCATCTATGTGCAAACTTTGGCTAGCGGAGAAAGAGCCCGAGTAGCTGAATTTCCTGGCATCAATGGTGCACCCGCTTGGTCACCAGATGGAACTCGATTAGCGCTAACTTTATCTAAAGACGGTAGCCCTGATATATTCATTCTTAATTTATCTACACATGCTTTGACTAAATTAACTAGAAGCTTTTCTATTGATACAGAGCCTTCTTGGTCACCCGACGGCAACTCAATTGTTTTTACATCTGATAGGGGTGGAAAGCCTCAGATTTACATAGTATCTAGCCAAGGTGGAGAGGAAAAAAGGCTCACTTTTTCAGGGTCATACAATGCTAGAGCTAGCTTTTCTCCTGATGGCAGAAACTTAGTTATGGTGCATGGGAACGGTAATGACTATCGAATAGCTGTTATGGATATGTCAAATAAATCCATAAACGTACTAACAAGTGGTCGCTCGGATGAATCACCTAGTTTTGCACCTAATGGAAGCATGATCCTTTATGCCTCCAAAAAAGGCGGCACCGCGTTTTTATCTGCAGTATCAATCGATGGTAAAATACAACAGAGGTTGCTTTTTAATAGCGGTGAGGTTAGAGAGCCTTCTTGGGGCCCTTAAATTTAAAGATTACTCATAATATTTTTACAATTCACATATCAACTAGAGAATCAAAAATGAAACTAAATAAAACGATAATCGCATTAGCAATAAGTGCATTAGTACTATCAGCATGTAGTGATACTGACGAAAAAGACACTAGTTTATTAGATGGTAATTTAAATGCTAATAGCGGTATTAACGATGCATCTACCAGTGGCCTCAATAAAGGTTATGGCATGAATGGTTCCGCGATGAGTGGTAATGGCGATTACGCTAGCACTTTAGGTCCTGAATTTAATGATCCTAATAACCCATTATCAAAACGTACTATTTATTTCATGTTAGATAGTAGTGAAGTGATGCCAGATTTCATTAATGTTATATCAGCACATTCACAATATTTAATAGCGAACCCTGCGCAGCATATTACCTTAGAGGGTAATGGAGATGAGCGTGGATCACGTGAATATAATATTGCTTTAGGTGAGCAGCGTGCAAAATCTGTTGCTAGCTTAATGAAAGCTCGTGGCGTTTCTGAAAGCCAACTCAATATAGTAAGTTATGGTGAAGAGAAACCAGCTGTCTTAGGTAATAACGAGGCGGCATGGGAAAAAAATCGTCGTGTTGAAGTTGCTTATCAACCAAGGTAAGTAAATGAAAAAAACTAGCCTTATTTTGCTGTCATTTATTTTTAGCAGTGCTTATGCTGAGGTGCCTGTAGTTATAGATCATTCATTATATCCACAGTCTTCGGCCCCTAATAATTCAAGCAATACGCAATCGTCAACTACTTTGTTTGAGTTAATGGGGCGCTTAGAACAGATGCAATCTGAAGTTCAACAACTTACCGGTAAGATCGACGAACAGGCCAATCGAATTGATGAATTAAAAAAACATCAGGGCACAATGTATTCAGATTTTGATGAGCGTCTGCAAAGCATAGAAAATAAGGCTAGTGGTGTTATAGCAAACTCTACTGAAACAGTAAAACCTAGCAGTATTAATAGTAACGCTAAAGAAATGCAGCCAGCTACGACTTCAACAGCAGTAGTTCCGACCATTCCAGCGCAAAAAAATATACAGTCTAGCAAAGATGCTGATAGCCCAGCACCAGTAGCACCTAAATCACAGAACGATTCGCTAAAAGGCCAGGCTAATACCCCTGATAAACAGGGGTATTTTATGGCTTATGATGAACTTAGAAATGGGCATACACTTCAATCTATAGAGCAATTTAAAGCGTATCTTAATCATTATCCAACAAGTGAATATGCTAATAATGCGCAATATTGGTTAGGTGAGGCTTATAGGGTTAATCAAGATAATGTTTCAGCTCGCAAAGCATTTAATGACGTACTCGAGAAATATCCTGATAGTGCAAAAGTACCTGATGCTATATTAAAGCTCGGTTATATTGAGTTGGATCAAAATAATTTAGCAAAAGCAAACGGGTATCTTAATCGTATTATTACTGACTATCCTAAATCACCCGCAGCGATACTTGCATCAAAGAAACTAGCCAAAATTAGTGAAGCAACTCATTAGTTATGAGCAGTCTTCGCATAACTGAAATTTTTTATTCTCTACAAGGTGAGTCAAATACAGTAGGAATCCCCACTGTATTTATTCGACTTACTGGCTGTCCATTGCGATGCGTTTATTGTGATACCGCCTATGCCTTTACTGGCGGTAAGAAGATAAGCATCAATGAAATTATTGCTGAAGTTGAACAATATAACACCCCATATATTACGGTGACAGGTGGAGAGCCACTAGCACAAGCAGCTTGTAACGAATTACTGGTAGAGTTAGTTAATAAAGATTTTAAGGTTTCACTTGAAACGAGTGGCGCTATTGAAATTAGCAACGTAAATCAACGCGTTATAAAGGTTATGGATCTTAAAACACCGAGTTCAGGTGAGCTTAATAAAAATCTATATACAAACATTCAATATCTTAATAGTAAAGATCAAGTTAAATTTGTTATCAGCAATGATGAAGACTATAACTGGTCCAAAACTATTTTGACCGAATATGAGTTGACAAATCGATGTGAGGTCTTATTTTCACCAGTGATGGGGATACAAAATCCAACTGAACTTGCTGAAAAAATACTCCGCGATAGATTGCCCGTTCGATTTCAAATTCAATTACATAAGCTGCTTTGGAATGACGCTCAAGGCAAATAAATTATCATGCAAAAAAAAGCCATTATTCTGCTATCAGGTGGATTAGATTCAATTACAGTTCTTGCTCTTGCAAAACAACAAGGCTATCAATGTTACGCCTTAAGTTTTGATTATGGCCAGAGACATAATGCAGAGTTAGTAGCTGCTGCTCAAATAGCAAAAGATTACCAGGTTATCGACCATAAAATAATTAAGCTTGGTCTAGGAAGCATAGGTGGTTCAGCATTAACCGACGAAAACATTGCTGTGCCTAACAAGCTTGAAGCTGGTATACCAGTCACTTATGTTCCAGCTAGAAATACGATATTTCTTTCCTTTGCTTTAGGATGGGCAGAAGTATTGAAGCTAAGTGATATTTTTATAGGTGTTAACGCAGTGGATTATTCAGGATATCCTGATTGTAGGCCAGAGTTTATTAGTGCTTTTCAGAAATTGGCGAATTTAGCTACAAAGGCGGGTGTCGATGGCGATTCTTTTCATATACACACTCCTCTAATATCGTTAAGTAAAGCTGAGATTATCAAACAAGGCATTGCTTTAGGTGTTGATTACAGAAAAACCGTTTCCTGTTACTCAGCAGATGAGCAAGGGGAGGCTTGTGGTGTATGTGATGCATGTCGAATAAGAATCTCAGGATTTTTAGAAGCTGATGAAGAAGACCCAACCCGATATCAGAAAAAATAAAAAAATATTGCATAGTTAATATATATCATTATAATGGTCAATCTTTGTTGGGTCGTTAGCTCAGCCGGTAGAGCACCGCACTTTTAATGCGATGGTCGCGCGTTCGAATCGCGCACGACCCACCACCAAAGATCAAATGAATTAAGCACTTACGATTAGTCGGAGTGCTTTTTTTATGCCTGTAATTTTTCATGGCGCACTAGTGGCGCAATTCTAAAAAAACACCCGCAACAATTGCCAACAATTCAGGCATATAAAACCTGTTATCCCTGCGCTTCTAATATCTCAATTCGCTTACATAAAGCAGGATTTATACAATTTTCAAAGTTTGGGCAGCCATGCGCTTTGATTATTGCCCTAAGCTCGTCAAGCCTATCTTCCATTTGTTGGGGTGTCATATTAGCGTAAGGACTTAAATCAACCCTAGTTTCTAATTTTGCTAGTCAGGCTTTTATGCTCATACCTTACCCTCTAACGCTTCTATTCTTAGCATCAGTTCTTGCAGGTCGATTGTAAGCGCCAAATTCTCGAGGTCATTTATTGTTCACTCTTCTCATGCCAAACTTCCTCAATATTCACTGTTTAGGAAAGTTATGACATTCAATAGAAAGTAATACCATTAACTCAAGTTATAGCGCTGAATTTGGAAAAATGATATCGCGGATTGGCAGTCTTCAGTGTAAAACAGCTTGAAAAATGACCAACTAGTCGGCAAAAACAGCGTTAAAAGTGATCATGTAAAATCGATAATATGCCGTTCTAATAGACATGAGCGAATAAAAACCAATGCTGAAGATTGACAATGTTAGCTGCTGCTTTACACGCCGCACTTCCCTCAAAAACAATGCATAGGCAAAAAATAATTATCAACCTATCATTGACTTATTAAATCATATTGACCATTATGATCAATATGATTTAATCTTTAAAATTAAGGTGTAGCCAATATGATCAATGAAGTAAATGCCGTTGTTTTTCGTCAAAATCTAGGGGAAATGCTGAATCAAGTTCAATATCGACATGATTCGATATTAATCAAAAAAGATGGGAAACCAGTGGCGGCATTGGTAGACGCTCAATTATTTGATCGGATACGTCGATTTAAAACTAAGTTTGATGCACTAAGCCAACAAATAGCGGATGTTTATGCCGTCATACCTGAAGAAGAAGGTCTCAGTGAAATTGATGCTCTTGTTTCAGACACCAGACATGCCAAATTCTAACTATGTCACAAATTTGTATTGTCCTCGATACTAACGTTTTACTATCTGGGACAGCCTATCCAAGTTCGATACCTGGGAAAATCGTATCTGCTTGGCGTAGTGGAAGCATCGAGGTCATTCTTTCCCAATATATTTTGGATGAGCTACACCGCGTTCTACCAAGAATGAATCATCGTCTAGGCTGGTCAAGTCTTGAAATTCGAGATTTTGTTGATAGCTTGGCTTTTCTTGCAGACCTAGTTGATCCAATTCAAGCTTCCGAACCACTTCTGCGTGATGCCGCTGACCAACCTGTTCTTGGTACATTTTTAGCAGCAAACGCTAATTACCTTGTTACAGGCGATAAGGACTTACTGGCATTGTCAGAGCTTTATTCAATTATTACTCCAGCTGATTTCTGGCAACTACATGGGGGTATTTATGCGCACTAGTCAAACAATAGTGAGTCAAAACTTGGCTTACAAGAAAATAAAAACTACAGTGGCTCATAATTCTTTATACTCTTTTAAACAACTTCTCACTCCTTATAATGTATGCAATCATATTGATTATAGAGAGTTATAAATAGTATGCAGTTTTTGATATAGATTAAACTCGAACTTTTAATGCGATGGTCGCGCGTTCGAATCGCGCACGACCCACCACCAAAGATCAAATGAATTAAGCACTTACAATTAGTCGGAGTGCTTTTTTTATGCCTAAAATTTTTCATGTTGCAAATATAAATAAAAGATCACAATAAACCGCAATAATTGCCAACCTTTCAGTCATAAAAAAGACCGATATTAACCCCCCATCCCAAGCATAAAATAGCATCAATATAATTTTACTTAATTGCGAACATATATAAGTCTCCTCTTAATACTGCCAAATCAGACCCTGATCACTAGGAGCTTGCTGTTTAAGTAAATGCAGCAGCATAAAGTTTAGGCAATATTGCACCTGCTTTTTCCGATAAGTTATAACTAGCTAGCCCATTAAGACTGGTGATGTTAGGATTAATTTGCACAACACAACCTCGATCCTTATTAACAAAATTAGGCAAATCAGCGACTGGCCAAACAACACCAGAGGTGCCAATAACCAGCATTAAGTCACATTCTCGACAGGCTTCTTGGGCTAACTTCCAAACATTAACAGGTAGTTGTTCACCAAACCAAACGACACCTGGTCGAATCGGGCCATCGCAATCATAACAATGAGGTGGATCAATACGGCTTTCCACATTACTAGTGTTTTTTGAGTCAGCCTGTTTTGGTAAATCATAAGCTTGATCACAATCCAAGCAACGGGGCTGATGCAAACTGCCATGTAAGTGCAAAACATTGTGACTGCCCGCTCGTTCATGAAGATCATCAACGTTTTGAGTCATTAACGTGACTTTTGGCAACTGTTCAGCTAGTTGAGCAATAGCGTAGTGGGCTGGATTAGGCTTGGCTTGTAAAACTTGTTTACGCCGCCATTCATACCAACCCCAAACTAAGGCTGGATCAGCTCTAAAACCTTGTTCACTGGCTAAGGTTTCAGCATCATATTTTTTCCATAAGCCCGTTAACGCATCTCGAAAGGTCGCTATGCCAGATTCCGCAGACACTCCCGCACCAGTAAGAATAACTAGGTGTTGGGATTTTTGTAGTTTTTCAATCAAAGTATCGGCAAACATTAAATAACCTTTTAAAGTAGATTGTAGTGATCATGAAGATAACGCTATTGCTAAAGCAATATCTCTGAATAGTTAAAGCATCCTTTTTTGGACAGCCTTATTATCAGCATGTATGACGACAAATAATGACTTATTAAATTGCTTTTGTGGGCTATCAACTTAAGATGAGATACCGTTAAAGGCTTAAGTTTTATCTATTTTTAAATCCGCAAAACAAGCCGAGCAAAGTATACCGGTGTTGCTAAGCGCCGCTGAAGAGTGCGCTTACTGACGCTATCTACCGTTTTAGTAATAGAGCTTAAGAGACTGTGAAAGTATTCTTTTTATTTCCCCTCTTTAGCAAAGAGGGGTTAGGGGAGATTTGATCTATTAAAAATAATCATTAAATATCAGTAGCCCATAACACAAAAATCCGCCTCAGTCCCCCTTTTACAAAGGGGGAAGCTAAAATCATAATACTTTCACAGTCTCAAGTGAATGCCCTGAAGATTATTGGTAATCAGTTTAACAAGCCGATTCAGTTCATTAGTGACATAAATACTTTTCATTGGCTACTCTAAAAGTTCACGCGATTATTAGGTATCGCACCACGCTAATGGCGCTATTCATATCTACCCCATACCTAGGCAATCAAAGCTATTAATCATAAATAACTTTCAATAACTAAATAGGTCATTATTTGTCGTATTAATGAGAAATAATAAACCAAGCTTTAAATAAAAGCCCTGTAACAATTATTTAATACAATATCAATTTTAAACTGATTCTGCGTAATCAAACAAGGTGATCAGCTTTTAGTATATTGATTTCTTTAATAACTTTAGGAGAAATACAAATGCGTTCAAATATACAATTTACTATACAGGCTACCGAAGATGGCAAAGAGGTTTTTACTGCACCTCTGTCTTATGATGCCCTTGCAGATATTATCAATAATTATCCAGACCATGACGACAGCAATGACTTTTTTCTACTAGCGGCAAAACATCCAGCTTCTAATGTGCGTGAAAATTTAGCTTATAAAGACCATTTAAGCGCAGAAGTGTTAGATATTTTAGAAAAAGATACCTCAGTGTCCGTATTGAGAAATTTATTAAGATCAAATGCTTTTAGAGAGCATGTAAGCCATGAAGTGCTTGAAAAGTTAATCAATTTAGATGTAAACATAGCGCAATCGATTGCTAGAGATGTTGAAACATTTCAAGAAGCCGATGTTATCAAATTAGCCAACTTGCTAGCTAGTCATGAAGACCCTTCAGTCGTTGCTAGTTTGGCTGATAATTACAGAGCCCCAAAAAAGATACTTAAGAAATTACTGACGCACACTGATCCACATGTTGTACAGTTAGCCAAATCTAGGTTAGAAAATATGTAGGCTAGGTATTGCCATGATAGCTGGTAGAAGCAGCTATCAAATAAGCTGTAGGCCGGAATAAGGCTTTCGAGCGACAGCGAGTAAAGCGTTTCCGGCATAGACAATGCTCCTGTGCCGGAAACGCTACCACGCGCTACGCTTGGGTAGTCTTATTCCGGCCTACAGCTACATTAGAAAATGTAACATTGAGGGATCCGTGATTAGATCTACTGTTAGGTCATTACAAAAAAAGCTAAGTAACGATACAGTCATCATAGTGACAAATTCAATGATGACTATTTTAAAACATTAATTGTTGAGTCACCTATGTATAAAAATCTAAACACTTACACTTATTCGCCCTCAGATTTAGTTTTATTTGAACGCTCAGCCTTTGCTTCTTGGATGGCTCGTTTAGCCGTAGATAAACCAGAACAACTAGCGGGCATTGAAAAAGACCAAGACAAAATGATGAGCTTGTTAGCTGATAAAGGCTTACAACATGAGGGTCATTATTTTGAACAATTCAAACAAGACTTAGGTGCAGATAATGTCTGCAAAATAAGCGAAGACAAAGAAACCAGAGCGGCAGAGACTATAAAAGCCATGCAAGTGGGTTATCAAGTGATCTTTCAAGCGTATTTGGAGCGTGACAACTTTGCTGGCTCTGCTGACTTTTTAATAAAAAAAGCCGGACATTCAAACTTAGGTGATTATTACTACGAAGCTTGGGATACCAAGCTCTCGTTATCCACCAAAACTTATTTTATTATTCAATTGTGTTGCTATAGCTGGATGCTTGAAACCGCACAAGGCAAAGTGCCAGAACATGCTGTAGTCGTGCTAGGGAATAAAAAGCAAGATACTTATCGGTTAGCGGCCTACTACCCTTATTTTCTAAACTTAAAGACACAATTCTTAAAAGCACAAACTGACTTTCAAGGTGATTGGTCCATGATGCCTGATTTGGCCTTATGTAGTGACTTTGGTGTGTGGAGTAGCTTTGCTAAAGAGCAACTGAAAAAATCCGACAGCTTAGCGTTAGTCGCCAATATTCGTAAATCACAGATTAAAAAATTACAAGACATTGGCGTAAGCACCTTAAGTGAATTAGCCATTAGTGAACAACCCGACATCAAAGGCATCTCGTCTGACACTTTTGATAAACTCAAAGCACAAGCAGCGATTCAACTTGCATCCAGAGGCCAAGATAAACCTCTATTTGATGTGCTTAAGCCTAATGATGGCAAAGGCTTATCGGGCTTACCGCCCAAATCTAAGCTAGATATTTATTTTGATATTGAAGGACATCCTTTAGTAACGGGTGGGCTTGAATATTTATGGGGCGTGAGTTATGAAGATAGAAACGCCGCGCAGGGCAAAGAATATGCCTTTAAAGATTGGTGGGCGCATGATCAAAACCAAGAAAAACTAGCCTTTGAAGGCTTTATTGATTGGTCCTATCAACGCTGGCAACAAGATCCTACTCTGCATATTTATCACTATGCGACGTATGAAATCACCGCCATCCATAAAATGGTTAACCGCTATCAAACCAGAAAAGATCAAGTTGCCCAGCTGTTAGCTAATCATGTCTTTGTGGATTTATATAAAGTGGTTAAAAGCGGGCTATTAATAGGTGAACCCAATTATTCGATTAAAAGTGTAGAGCATCTTTATCGCGGCAAGCGCGATACAGAAGTCGCTAATGGGAGTGACTCCATCGTATTTTATGAAAACTGGCATGCACAGGGTGGTTTAGAAAATTGGAATGAGCAAGCGAATGGCTATCAAAGTTGGTTGGAAAATCCCGATCAGTTTGATTGGCAAGCTTGGACAACGCTGCAAGAAATCCGCTCGTATAATATAGATGATTGTGAATCAACGCTAGAACTTGTGGTTTGGCTAAGAGACCAACAACAAAACAATAATATCTGTTTTAATGCCGGCGAAGTCATCCCTAAAGAAGAACTAGAAAAAACAGATAGACAACTAGAAAATGAACAAAAACGCCAGGCACTTATTCAACGCCAACAAGCGTTGCTTGATCAGTTTGAAGCACACGCTGATTTAAAAGCAGACAAACAGGCAGAATTACTGGTATCGCTACTGCATTTTTATGATCGTGAACGTAAACCCAAAATCTTCACTTATTTACAACGCGCAGAAAAAACCGATTCAGAATTGTTTGACGATGATACCGTGGTTTTTGATCTAAGCCTGACCAGTCAACAAGAAAATGATGGCAAGATCAGTTGTGTCGCGCTGTTTAAAAATGACCAACCGCTGCGCACCGATAAACTAGAGACAGCGACTATTAAAGACACCAGTGCAAAAGTCAGTAAGATTACCCTAACCGAGCATGATGCTCATTATAGTCAAATTAGCTTTGTGATTAATGCCGACCAACAAGACGCATTACAACAGCTACCGCTCACCTTGTTCGCTGATGAAGCGCGGATAAATACCGATAACCTAGAAAATAGACTCTGCGAAATTACCGAAGCCTATTTTGAAACGCGGCAATTGCCCAAGTTATTAGCCACTATTATTAACCAAGCTAAGCCACGCTTTACAGGGCAACAATCACCCCTGCCCATTTCACGCCGGCAATACCCTGATAACGACGATTACCTGTCCGCTATTATTACTGCCGTTAAAGCCATGGACGAAACTTGTTTGTGCATACAAGGCCCACCGGGTGCAGGTAAAACCTATACGGCTGAAAAAGTGATTACGCAACTCATCAAGGAAGGTTGTCGCGTAGGCATTATGTCGAATAGTCATGCCGCCATCATGAATTTATTAGAACCCGTATCAAAATCATCACCTGATATACCAATGGCAAAGGTCGATGGTTTCAAGAATCAAACCTTATTTGAAGAAAAGTTTCCTACCGAAAAATATCCTCAACTGGCTTATAGACCCAAAATGGGTTTTACTAAAAAACAACCCTATGAGTTTTTTCAAGTGATTGGCGCAACAGTTTATGCTTTTGCTAAAGAAATGGTTTATGAACAACCTTTTGACTATTTGTTTGTAGATGAAGCCAGTCAAGTCGCCTTGGCTAATTTACTGGCGGTATCGGGCGCAGCCAAAAACATCATTCTAATGGGTGATCAAATGCAATTAGAGCAACCCATACAAGGCTCACATCCAGGTCTATCGGGTAGTTCTGCCTTAGAATTTATGTTAATGGCTCATGCCGTAATTCCAGACGATAAAGGCATCTTTCTGGAACGCACATATCGTATGCATCCTGAGGTGTGCGCACCACTGTCTGAGATAGTTTACGAAGGTAAATTACAAGCCGATGCCGACAACAGCAAACAAACCATCACCCTCCCTAAACCCAGTTTGATTACTAAAGCCCATGGCATCTTGAGTGTCAGCGTAGAGCATGAAGGCAATAGCCAAAGCAGTGTAGAAGAAGCACAGCTAGTACAGCAACTAATCGCTGAACTTAAAACTGGCACTTTTACCAACAAAGATGGACAACAAAACCCCATCACCGATGACGATATACTGGTGATTGCCCCTTACAACATGCAGGTCAATCTGCTTAAAGAAAAGCTCGCCAGCACTTTAAAAATCGGCACTATTGACAAGTTTCAAGGCCAAGAAGCGCCAGTGGTTATTATCTCCATGGCGGTCAGCGACATTGAAGAATCCCCCAGAGGCTTAGATTTTGTTTTGGATATTAATCGACTCAATGTCGCGGTTTCACGCGCACAAGCTTTAGCGATTATTGTGTCTAATGAAGGTTTGGAACAGTGCAAGGTCAATAGCTTGGCGCAAATGGCTAAGGTTGGGTTGTTTTGTAGATTAACAATAAATACTGATATAGGAAGCAGATGAATAGTAAGTTGCCACAAAATATGAAAGAAATCATAACTGCTTTTAATGAGTGGTATAAAAATGATCACCATTCTAAAAAAGAAGATTCATATAAATATGAAATAAATTATGAGTATTTAAATGGTCTAAAAAAAGATGAATTCATTAGTTTTTTTGAAAAGTTCATCCGAGATGGAGGGGGTATTCAGTCACTCGGTCAAAGGAATGTTGATGATGTAATAAAATATCTTGAAGAAGAATCTGATAACTTCAATAATTTTAGATCACAAGTTTTATTGCCCTTCGAAAAAGATTTTGATGTGGATAAGTGGTTAGAGTGGTCTGAGGATTTAAAAATCGGTTTTGGTAAAGGTATTTCAACTATTTACTTGAATAGAGTTAATAAAGAAAAGTACTGTGTTGTAAACAAAAAAAGTATAGAAGCATATCAAAAATTAGGCTACGAAATAAAAAAGACTCCGTTAATTACTTGTTATAACAATTTGATTAAAGCAGAAGATGATTTAATTAAACGTTACCCAGAATTAGAGAATTTTTATAAAGCAGATAAATTATCCCATTTTTTAGAAGAAGTTATAGATAAAGCTATGCTACCTTTTTCATTCCGTACGCTAACGGATGATGAATTAAAAAAAATTGCAGTTTCTGCTGCTATAAAAGTTAAAGAAAATGAAGTTCTTCGAAACGGTTGGGCGAAAGGGTTAAGTGAGCATATAAAAAAATATAGTGAACAAGATATCGATCTAACAAATAAAGATACGTTAAATGATCTCTTCAATTCTGAAGCGGTATGTAAAACCGGGCAAGCAAATTCATTTCCTATAGAAAATGCACTAAACGATGAAGGATTTCGAAAAATCTTTTCAGATAAAGTAAATAAGAATATAGCTAAAGATAATAAAAGTTTTGAAGATTATAAAAATTTATATGATGAATTAATTGAAGAATTAAAGCCACGTTGTGGCTCTAAGAAGCCTTTATTAAAACTCAATAGGGCTTTA
>QVQD01000206.1 GCA_003584875.1 Methylococcales bacterium | reverse complement strand
ACTACTAGGGAGTTTCAGCTACCAAGCTGTTCTTACGCCTAACCAGCCCTCTAGGGCGTTCATGGTAAATAAGCTGATATTGCTATCTTGATTTTGCCATTTTACAGTGGCAACGCCTCGCCAATTATGAACAATGACTTCTAAGGGCCAATCATAATCTACACCTAAACCCACGCGACTTAGCTGTCTTGTGGCGCCGTAGTTGAGCCAAGGACTATAAGCTTGTCTATCTAAGCTTTCTTGATAACTGCTGCTGGCTTTTATAAAACTGCTTTCGGTTATAAAGGGTGTATTCCAAATACCGGTTACTTCTAGCTTACCTCGTAGTTGATCTCCACCTGGGCGTTGAGTTGCCGCCCAATCCCATCCTGCCCCTAGGTTAATATTATAAAAGCCTAACGGCGTGTCACATAGTGCGCCTATCATTAAGCCGGTATAGTGACTATCTAATAAAGGATTGCTTTGTTGTCTTTGCCATAGTAAATCCACACCGCTTTGTGATTTACAATACCATTGCTGCGTGCCGGTGTGTCTTAACATCAATTGACTAGCAAATAGATAGGTATCAACATTGTAATGTAAGGCGTTAAAACCCATGGCTAGCGCGGTTTCTGAGCCTGAATCATGTTGTTTCATTAAGGAGCTAAACAAGTTAGTCCCTTGATAATCTGCATAACCGCCGTTACCCGTTTCTCGGCCGTATAAATCCCCTTTTACTTGCCATTGCAGTTTATTAGAGTAGCCGCGTATTGCGTTGATGCTTATTTGGCTTTCGCCTGCTACGCCACCTTGTTGTTGAAACTGGGGCAATAAATTAAGTGCTATTGGGCCGGTAGGAAGAGTTAGTTGTACACTGGATGAACTGGGAGCTTGATTTAAATTAGTGCTGTAACCGCTACGCATTTGTAGGGCGGTATTAATTTGCCAGACATTTTGTTGCAGGGCTTGTACATTGATGGAAACGGGGTGCTTGCCTTCCATGCCATCGAGTGCTAGTTGATATTGTTCTGCTGCACCCACTGTTTGTGGATATTGCATTAATAGCCGCTCTATTAAATCTGCTGCTTGAACATAGTGTTGCTTAGCAATAAGATCTGCCGCCATTTGGATTTGTTGTTCTGGACTTTTATGGCAGCTAGCTTTTGGATCGTTTAATTGTTGTGAATCACACTCTGCCGCTAAGCTTTGCTGGGGCTTAAAGGCTAATAGGGCTAGTAGCATTAATAGTGCCTTAGCTTTCATTTATATTTTGCTGCTGCGCTTGTGGCGCAAAGCGACTCGGGCTGAGGTTCAACGCTCTGCGACACTACCATTGAGTTAAGCATTTGCCCTGTTTCTTTGGTGCATCGGATTACTGGGCGAATTAATTCGCCCCTACAGTTGAAAGGCTTTTTTTCTAGCTTTAACTTTATGGCCGTGATGCTCTGAGGTTCCTCGCTCTGCGACACTACCATTGAGTTAAGCATTTGCCCTGTTTCTTTGGTGCATCGGATTACTGGGCGAATTAATTCGCCCCTACAGTTGAAAGGCTTTTTTTCTAGCTTTAACTTTATGGCCGTGATGCTCTGAGGTTCCTCGCTCTGCGACACTACCATTGAGTTAAGCATTTGCCCTGTTTCTTTGGTGCATCGGATTACTGGGCGAATTAATTCGCCCCTACAGTTGAAAGGCTTTTTTTCTAGCTTTAACTTTATGGCCGTGATGCTCTGAGGTTCCTCGCTCTGCGGCACAACCATTGAGTTAAGCATTCGCCCTGTTTCTTTGGTGCATCGGATTACTGGGCGAATTAATTCGCCCCTACAGTTGAAAGGCTTTTTTTCTACCTTTAACTTTATGGCCGTGGCGCAAAGCGAAACTTGCGGTATTTTCACGCAGAAACTACGAACGACATTTTGATTAATCATGAACTAGATAGAGCTATGCTTTTGGTGCAAATAGCTCGCTGGCTTTTTGCAAGCCTGGCAACAAAAAGCTACCTAGTGGCAGTAATTCTGTTTGCTCTTGCCATGCATTAGCCATAGCCTGTCCACAAATTATGGGCTGTGATAAGTCTGCAGTCATTTCTTGCAAACGCATTGCTGTGGTAACGGTTTTGCCTAATAGCGTATGTACTCTGCGTCTTGCAGGACCAAACGAACCTACTAAGACTTCGCCTTGCTCTATACCTATACCTACTGCTAAGGGCGGTAGTTTATCGATTCCGGTTTCAGCACCAAATAATTGTTCACTCATTTGTATAATCTGTTGTGCGGCTAATAAAGGCTTTAAACCCACTATATCTTCGCGCCAAACCGCCATAATTGCATCACCAACATATTCTTCTACTTCACCACCATGTTGATGAATAATGTTATCTGTAAAGCTATAAAAACTATGCAGTACTGCGCCAGCTTGATCTGCTGGCAATTGATTACACCAAGCAGAAAAGTTTCTTAAATCTGCATAGAGTACGACGACTTGCTCATGATGCGCGTTTAAAGTGCTGACAGGTTCTTGCATGGCAATTTTTTTAGCAACATGTACTGGCAGATAACTGGCTAAATTGCGGTAGAGTCTATCACCTTCGGCTTTGGTGGCTATATAATTTTGAGCACCTAATAAGATCTGCGAAATTATAATAAACACGACTGCAGGCAGCCAGGACACACATAGACTAAAGCGCCATAGCAATAATGCAGATAAAATGATGCTGCTGGTAATTAATGCCATGCCGATCAACGCCGGGGCATAGGCACGTAAATAAGTAGCTCGCATACTTGCGCCAGCGGATAAGAGACCCGCTAACACGGCTATCCAAATGATTTGTAATAACCAAGCTCCGCGTGGTTGATAAGGTATGCGCTTATCTAATAAGCCTGTTAATAATTGGGCATGTACTTCTACTCCACTCACGGCTGAAGCTTGCGGGGTTGTTACTGAATCCGCCATGCCAAAAGCCGTTGCGCCAATAATCGCCCACGCCCCTTTCAGATAGCCTGCTGGTAAACTGCCTTCTATGACATCTTTTGCTGATATGGAAATAATAGCCGATCTAGCTGTCCACCAAGGCAATAGAATATCGCCTTGGTCAGTCAAGGGTATTGAAAAACCTGCCAAGGCTGGATGCGCTAATGTTGCAACGGGCTCTAACCATGAGCCATCGGTTTTAAGGCTAAAGTCAGAGTTTACGCCTGCAGCTTCTGCTAAAGCCGCTAATGCTAAGGTTGGATAGGCTAAGTTCTGGTAGCAAATAATGGCTGGAAGCTGACGAATTGCGCCATCCTGGGCTATTCTTGGCGTAATATGTCCAGCGCTGCTGGCATGTAAATCAGGCGCATTTGCGATGTAACCATTAGCTGTTGGAAATAAACCGCTACATAATTGCCCAGTCAGTCCGCCTTGAAGTTGTCCCCTAGCCACTGATTCATCTGCGTTTAGTGCTAATACCTGCGCCATAATAGTGGGCGTATTAAGCAATTCTTTGGCGAGTTGTTCATCACCTAATTTAGGATCAGGAAAAGCCATGTCGATAATGCGCTCACTCACACCTTGATCTGACAAGCTTTTTAGAAGTTGGGCAGTACGCTCACGCGGCCATGGCCATGCACCATATTTGGCAATACTGTCGTCATCTATATTTATAACGACAACACGATGTTCGCGCTGCTCAGTACTAGCTATGAATCGCCAAAATTGATCAGATACCGCGGTTTCTATGTTATTAACTGAGGGTATGCTAATTAAACTGATGCCTAAACTAAATAAGGCTGCAATGACAAAAGGTAAATAGCGGTTTTTAAATAAATTAAATAGCGACATTATTTTTTAACCCAATCAGTCAAGCCGGTAAAAGTACCTTCGGGTACTTGCTGCATAAAGGCCATCGCAGCATGGTTGCCACTGATTGCACCTGACACTAAACTGGTTCCTGCGGGATTTTGAATACCAAATCCACCTGAGCTTTGTATGGCTCCAGTTAAATTTAAATTAGCAGATACTGTTTGATATTGCAGAGTTAACTGCGTATTGAAGCTTTGTGTAGCAAAATTAACCTGTAAACTCCCTGAGTTTAACTGAGCCAAACCAGGATTAGCAGTGCTAGGAAAATTATTATAGCCATTACCCACAAAGTAAACCTGTCCCTGAGTTAAGCTAAAATCATATACCCCTGCTTGGGGCTGCACCTGTGTTAAGGGTGTTATCGAAAACAGTCCGGCATAACTATTACCTGCATTTAAAAAATTAGCTCCTACATGTGTACCTGAGGCTTGAGTCATGGTATCGCCTGTGGCCGGTATCGTCCAAAACCAGCGCTCCCAGACAAAGGGGGAAGACTGAACTACTGGAGGTATTACAGGTGGCGCTACTGGAGTTACTACAGGAGGTGTAGGCGTTTGTTGAGCCAAGGCATCGACAACCACTATATCAATAGGGGTTATTCGACCACTTGTGCCGTTAGTTGTGGTCAATAAGCTTGATGATGAAGCTATCGCATTATCCGAATTATCAAGATTACTTGGCTTGCTCTTAGAAAGTATGGCAGGATCAATAGGCACTAATTTTTCTTGTACCTTGCCATGAGTGAACTCTAGCATCACCCCGCCCATTAACTCAGTTAAACGTGTTGCACCTGCACAAGCCCCTAAACTGTTTGCTATACATTGATCACTGAGTGGCGCAATGGCAATAGCACCTGAATAGACGCCTGCCCACACTTTTTCAGGCTCGGCTCTGACGATAAAATCGGTACCTAATACGCCGATGGCAGTAATTGGGGTATTAAGACGAAAACGCTGATGATCGGCTTCGGTCGCTTTACCAGAAATACTGCGCAACACACCTGATTGCAAAGTAAAGCGGATGGCACTGTTATTAGCTTGCTGTTTATCGTAATGATAAAGTTCGATAATAAGACGACTACTGGGGCGCAAACTAACAATACCGTCGTCTATGAAATGTAAGTGGACATGACCGCCCAGCGAGGTTTCAATGGTTTCACCACTATATACGACATCATCTCGTTTTAATTCACGTTGCTGATGATTTTTATTAATAGCGAGTGCCTGGCCTATAACTAAAGTAACATGACCTGCAACTTCAGACTCTGGGACGTTTGCGCTTGCAACTAGGGCAGGAGATAGTAAAAACAATAAGCAAAATAAAGCGCGAACGAGGGTTATTAGGCTATGACCTAACAACTTAACGACACAACAATCCTGGAAACAGGTTTCTATTAATAATTTTATTTTGAAACTCATATGCACTACCTCATTTAAGCTAGTAATTCTACTTACTTAAAGAGTTATGTCTTGTGTTTGTAATCACATGAGTGCTTATTTTTTAATTTTTTATGGGATTGTGGCTGAAATGCTCTGTTGAATACCACAGCGAGACGCGGTTTATATTGCATCTATCAATGACAGATTCCAACCTTTAGATTTATAGCAACGCTTAGGTTTATCTAAGCGTTTCGGTCGAGGTTGTAAACCCCGACCGGCAATGTCATCGGATTACTGGGCGAATCTGTCGCCCCTACAGTATGATTTCCGCAATTTATGTTTACCGCATCTGTAGGGGCGACAAATTCGCCACGTATCAACACAGCGAGTAGGGGTTTATAACCTCGTCTCTAGCGTTTAATATTGCATCTATCTTTGAAAGAACTGCAATGTCAGATTCCTAACTCTAGTTTTATAGCTACGCTTAGGTTTATCTAAGCGTTTCGGTCGAGGTTGTCATCGGATTACTGGGCGAATTTGTCGCCCCTTCAGACTGAGGCATTAAATAATACTCATAAATTAATAAATACTTTCACAGCCTCATACCCAAGTTAATTTAATTAAATTGTCGCTACAGTTTATTAAGAAAAGTAGCCAGCCAAAGGCTCAAAGTACCCTGCCATGTTTGGCGATAAATACCACAGACCGCCAAAAGACGAGATCTATCTTTAAACTTAGCGGTTCGTAGCGTTCCAAACAGCTCAAGAATCTCACGATTATCTTTAGTTAATAGATGCTTAACTGAACATAGTGCCGCATAATTGATGTCATTCCAGCGCTTAAAACCTCCATTACATGCAAAAACAAAGCGATCATATCTTGCACCAATAGATCTATTTGCACCCACCAAGGCATTAGGATGTTGTCGATAGAGTATGCTAGGCTTTGGGTCATAATAAACCGTACCACCTGCACCTTTAATGAGTTGATATAACCACCAATCATGAGACACTACTTCTAATAAGCCTGCCTTTTCAATAAGCTCCTTGGCTGCCTGATTAAAAACCATAGTATTACCACCGGCAATGCTCTGTACCAAAGCATTACGAAATGATCTTGGTAAACAAAATAGTGGTGAATAACCTAAATGATTTAATTGCTCATCGACTGACTGAGTTCGGCCACAATAAACTCTAGGGATATATTCATTTTGTACTGATTCAAAATAAGTTAATGCCCTTTCTAATTTATCGTCCATCCAAACATCATCGTGATCAGAAAAGGCGTAAAAATCAGCTTTAATAGTAGGATCGCAAGCCATAGATAAAAAATTTAAGCAGAAACCTTGTTTGGGACCTTGTCTGATTTCTAAACGATCTAGTCCCCATTGCTGTTTAAATTGCTCGGCAATTTGCAAAGTATCATCACTAGAGCCATCATCACTTAGAAAAATCTTCCAATTAACATGAGTTTGTTGCGCTATGGATTTTAATTGTTCTGCTATGAATTGTTGTCCGTTGTAGGTGGACATTAAGATAGCAATGGATTGATTTCTCATTTAATATTGATCAGGCAGGATAAATGTTTCAACGATTTGAACTAGAAGAACATTTTTAAAGAAAAGAGTGAGTAAATTATAACAACGACGATACTGTTGTTTCTAGAGGTCTTGTATTGCTCAGACTGTCAAGATAAGTTGCTACTTTATTTTCTAACAAGAGTTCACTATTATCGATCATATCGTTATATGTATCATTTTGAAAACCCCAGAGAGTCGAATGCACTTCTTCCCGATGCCCAACAAAAAATGGCAATGTTACAACGACACGAAGATCAGCTTGTTGTTCTAAAAACCGATCAATGGTATTAAATTCAGCATCTAAATTCTCAGGATCCCAAGAAGCTAAAAGATGTAATACTTTTTCACTATATATATTAAATACCGTGCTGGTCATTTTATTAATAGTGACAAAAGTTATATCCTTAAAAACATCGACTGAAACAATTTCTACATCCGAGTGTAGCGCAGCGATGACGCCGGCAAACACATCCCATTGTGCTGGCCTAGCAGCCAAGAATTCATTGATAATCGCTATGTTAGACTCAAAATTAGCTGGCAATATAACATCATCTTCCATCACTGTAATGTTATTTATACCTTGTTTTAGAGCAAATTGAGAAAGAGCTACATAACTTAGACCACAACCTACCCACCCAGGACTACGCCGGATACCATCAAAAACATGACAATTCACTGGCTTCTCTGACTCAAATAAACGCCTACGTCCAATGGTTTCAGGCAATGAGAGTGCAACTCGAGTAACAGTATTGGGTAACGTTAATGTTAATTGCTTAGCATAGGACGCAGGTAAGAATCCAAGTGCAATCAAAAAACGGTCAAACATAAATTTAAAGCGTTGTTCACTTAGCTTAACTGACTCAGTAATTGTCTCTGGCAACACTGGTTTTTCTAATGCTTCCTTGACTGCGCTCAACATGGCAGCGATTGAGCCTTGTTCAAAAAAGTGAACAACACCAATCAGCTCAGGATAATCTTGTTGGTCTTGCGCTGATTCGGATATGACCGGTATACCAAGTGATAAACACTCTTGAATACGAGGCATCTCTAGTAAGGCATTCTCATAATAATGCAAATTAATCACTAAACGCGCTTGTTTTATAAGCTCTTGGATTTCATTGCCAAAAATGTCATTGATTACGCGTACAGTGAAATGCTCGCTTAATGCATCCAGCATCTTTCTACGTCGAAGTGAAGAAAGGCTGTCACCATAAAATAAAATATCGTAGGTTTTCTCGACTGCGCTAGCTGTACTGCCATATTTCTTTGCTGCGCCAACAGGAAGATAGTGTACGTGCGGAAATGCCACACCTTTAGTTGCCATAAAATCAACATTTACAAGGGCATATTCTAATACTGCTAATGAATTATTGAGCATCGCAAAGTAAGTACTAGTAAACCATCGAGAACTTACAGATTGCTCCATTTGAAAAGCGATACGCTTTTCACCAGGAGGCAGTTTTGTGAACATCTGGGGACATATCACAATATAATAATCGTATTGAAAATGTTTGGGAGATTCAGTAAATATTTCAACCTGCCAGCCATGACTTTGCAAACGATCTGCAATTAGATAAGCAATAAATAATGTATGGGGTGTTGCCATAATACCCCAAGCTAGTTGATCAGGGTTTCTAGCAGAATTAGCAATAATAGTAGCGATAGCTCTGTCTTTTTTGTTTGTGGCAAGCATTTTTTTACGCAAGCTCAATCGCGAAATTAAACCAACAAAATCACCTTTGAGGATAAAAAGCACATAAGGAGTCGCACGATGTGGACTTATTGCTGGATTAAACTCGCCTCTCAGAGCTCGAGACAAAAATCGTATCGGCTTAGTTAAGCGCCATGAATTCGAAGACAGTAACTGACTTATTGTTGTCTCTCGTTCCATAATAATTTGGTCCAGAGTCTCATTGTGCCTTAAAGCCTCATCTCGCTCAGCTATAATATTTTGGAGCTGCCTCTCCTGCGCATCAATTTGAGTGGCTTGCGCATCAATTTGAGTGGTCTTTGCATCAAGTTGAATGGCTTGTGCATCAATTTGAGTGGTCTTTGCATCAAGTTGAATGGCTTGTGCATCAATTTGGCTCGCCTGCGCACTGACTTTAAGATCAGTGTTGGTAAGCTGTTTAGTCAATTCATCAAATTGGCACTTAACCAGGTTTAAGTCATAACGATCTAATTGCCGTGAACCTAAAGAAGTAAAATAACTTATAAACTGTTTCTGTTCTTCCGTATCGGGTTGTAACCAAGATATATTATTGCTATCAGAGGTGTCGTTAATCTTAAGTACACCTAAGCCATGTGAATGAATAAACTCTAAGTGATTAGGATAGTTAGTTTTCAGCTCTTCCCAAAGCTTCCATACACCAAAGTTACGTTCGCGTACATTGGTATCATGGAACATTACAATCGCCCCCGGAGCTAACTTAGGCAACCATGTTTGAAAATCATGAGCAACCGCTTCATAGGTATGTAAGCCATCAATATGCAGTAAGTCGATTGAGGCATCTGAAAAATAGGCGGCAGCCTCATCAAAAGTCATACGCAATAAATTGGAAAAGTCGGCATAATGCGCTTGATGATAGCTATTAACTTGGTTAAAAATATCATCACTATAATGGCCTGAATGCTCATCGCCCTGCCAGGTATCAACCGCATAGCATTTGGTTGATAAGCCATGCTCAGTAACCGATTGGCAGAACGAGAAATAAGAGTTTCCAGCATAGGTGCCCAATTCAACAAAGACTTTAGGTGTGACCTCATTAATCACCCATGCAGCAAAGGGCAAATGTCCTATCCAAGCATTTGATCCTTTTAATGATTTTGGGGAAAATTTAGCACTGTTTAACAAGTTATTTAGACTCATATTACCTTTGGTTCATTTGAAAATTGATTAGGTGCGTATATCGGAAAACCATTATTCAGATTGTTTGTCGGATGTTGATCAAGGGACCGCCTAAAGAATCATATTTGTTAGCTTTAGTGCTATGTGATAATTAATTAATCGCCCTGAGTACAATTGATGAATGAGCAATATAAATATTACTTATCTCATACCTATCGTAGTAGTCCAATGCTGTGCCCAGCGTTTGATGCTACTTTTTGTATTCCACCACACACCTTTATCCGGCTTACGACAGATAAGCATTGAATCATGCCAACAGTCGCTACCATCGACATAGCCTTGGTCTTGCCATTGAGTCACCGCTTCAAGCATTTCCATTTGTGCAAAATTGGCAAGTGAACTCATGCCGTCTGGATAAAAACGCCAGCAATCCATCGGGTATCTGTGTTCCGGCCCACTGGAAGGAGCAAGTATACAACAAATTCCACCTGGCTTGAGCACGCGAGCAACTTCCAACATTGTAATCCAAAAATACTGGATATGTTCAAACGCTTGTCCAGAAATTAAAACATCGACAGAGTTGCTCCTAATTTCGTTCCAAATATAAGGTGTGCTCAAGACGATATCAACGTTGTTACCAGGCGCCATATCTAGCCCAGAGTAACTCCAAGCGGGCTCTGCAAATAATGGACGGTAACTACCATTGACATCTTGGCTACCCAAATCCAATATTTGGAGTGGTTCACTTATCTTCTCTGACAGATACTGATCACGAAATATTATCATTTTGTCAATTGAGCTTTGATGCAATTTTATTCTCCTTATAAAACATAGCTATACTTCGATGGTTGTTATAATTACAGGGAAAGTTTGCCCACTTTTATCATAGGTATCTACACATGTAATAGACTCTTCATTCCTGCAAGGAGAGCGATTTATGTAAATGGCTATGTACTTTTATCGGATGTGCTAAACGATAGTGAAGCGCATCCTGTAGGGGGTATTTTATTTTTTGCGAGTTACCTAGAATGCCATAGCATATCTATGCCAGACCAAAGGCGCCATTGCCAAGGATAAGTAATTACATCCTGCTCCAGCAGGCGCACAGCTTCACACATCGCTGCATAAGGTTCATCCGGAAGCGGTTGTAATATAATTTCTACTCCCATTTCTTTATCAAAAGCTGTTGCAAAAACCAATTTAGCGCCTGTTTTTGCAGCTACACGGAGGATACTCTTAGGCAATGAAAGGGTTCCACCTAAAAATTCAAATTCGAGGCGTAATTTACTACTGGTTTCAGTGCCATCAAAGGCGATTGTAAAGATTTCACCTGAATGTAACGCTCGATATATTTTACGAGGGTTGTCATAAGTTGTAACCCATGTACTATTCGAAAACAATCTACCGTTTTGAAGCTTTGTCCTTAAATATTTGAGTTCAGTTGGGTCAATGCTTGGATTTTTCTCATCTACCGCAGTATAAAGAAAGCCAACTTCATGATCAGATAAACCTAATCCGGGCATGAGCATAAATGTTCGGCCAAAATGGCCAACAATAAGAATGACACCTTTACCTGCATTTCTAGCACGTGTCAGAACATCTAAATTCACGATATGTATTAAATCGCCAATAGTTGTAGCTGTAAATCTTGGAAATAATAAGCAATCTAGGGTATCTTTTGCCATCATCTGAAAATAACGTAGAACTAGCCTATCTAAATGTTTCCTATCATTACCTAGGTTAGGATAGACCTTTAATAGTCCCTGCTCCAGTGCGCAACGCGAAGCATCCTTACCTGCATCGTAACGCCCTATTTGGGCAGCAAAGTAATAACTCCAGCGCATAGGTAACAATGCTAAGAAAGGGAATAACACTTGTAAACGCATCCACTTCAAATATTTTTTACAGCCAATCATGTTTAAGCTAACTCCCATCTTGATGGTATCGACACTACACCAATTTCTAATCCCAGTTGCGAAACATTAAGCTGAGCAATGTTGTCGGAACCTTCGTACACATGGATTGCTTGTTCACACATAAGGAAGCCATAGACCCCATAACTACCCTTAAGTAAAGGAAACTGTTCAATCACCAACTCGGCATAGCTTTTACCATAAGCATCTCTATTAAGCACCAAGCCGTCGTTATATGTGCCTATACTTGTAATCGGCTTGTTGCTTGCATCATTAAACACAATAGCAACACTGGGAACAGGTAAGGCAATATCGGAATAAAACTCCATTCTAACAGTGACAACGCTTTTTCCGCTTATCACTTGAAGATAGCGCCCCTCAACGCCATCAACCGAGACCTTGATATTAAGAATATTGGCTGTTCCTGAATGGTGGTGGCGAGGAGCGTTACACTCCGTTATGTCGTTATTAGGGATTGTGATCTGGTCAGTTATCGCATTGTCCATAAATGAATTATAAGCAACAATAGCCATGCTCGGCATGCCAATTTCTTTTAGTTCTCCCTGTTCTAGCCACAATACCCGATCACAAAAAGCTTCCACCTGATACAAAGAATGCGAACAAAATAAAATAGTCTTACCGGCTTCTTTCATAGCACGAATACGATCAAAAGATTTTCGTGCAAACTCACCATCACCTACCGATAAGGCTTCATCCACGATTAAAATATCAGGATCAACGCTAGTAGCCACAGAAAAAGCTAAGCGCACATACATGCCGCTAGAATAGGTTTTAACGGGCTGATCTATAAAGTCACGGATACCTGAAAAATCAACGATATCTTCATAGCGCTCTTCAATTTCATTGGGACTTAGGCCCAAAATGGCGGCGCTCATGAATACATTCTCTCGCCCCGTAAACTCAGGATTAAAGCCGGCGCCTAATTCGAGTAAAGCGGCAATGCGGCCATTGACTTCTACGTTGCCGGAAGTGGGTGTTAAGGTGCCGCATAGCAATTGCAATAAAGTAGACTTACCAGCGCCGTTGCGACCGATAATACCCAGCACTTCGCCTTTACCAACTTCAAAGCTGACATCATGTAGCGCCCAAAACTCACGAAAGAATTGACGTTTACCTCGCCACAAAAACTGCTTAAGCCGGTCAGCGGGTTGATTGTAAAGCTGATAACACTTGCTTAAGTTGTTAACTCGGATAGCGATACTCATACGGGCAGGCCTAATTTAGCTTCTAGTTCCATTTTTATTTGCGCACGCAGTAATAGCGATAATGCACTATGCGTTTCAATAAACAAGTCTATATCTCCTCCTTTTGCTTGGTCATTAAGCCTAGAACCGAATAAATACACGGAGGCATTCGTTCCTGCCCAGTTAGAAACTGTTTGTAGGATGGTATCTGTTTGTGGTTTTGTTAAGCGCACTTTATGACTCGAAAAAGACGGGTATCAGGATAGGCAATGCTTCAGGTAGACTTTCTGGCTTATGACCCATGCGCGTTAAGGCATCCTGACGTATACGATTAAAGGTTTCTATCAGCATCACGCTGTATTCCTTTGCTAAGAGCAAGTCTTCGGCAAAGCTTGCGGGGTTAGTGATATATTCATGTACAAGGCGGTTACGAAGATTGCGAGCTTCCAGCCATTTTTCAGTACTCGTCAATACGCCTAAGCGCTCAGCTAAATTCAACGTTTCGATTTGACTGCCAGGGCGTTCAGCGAGTGCCAGCAACCAACGGGGCAATAATTTATCTGCCGTTGTATCTTGCATTCTGCCAAATCGTGACACATAGGCTTCCAATTGCTCGGCCCGATCAGGATGCATCTCCAGCTGTTGTACCCATTGGGCATCAATGCCTTGAGCAAACAGGCCGTTCCAGCTATAAGCTAGATGTTTGCCTTCTTTGGCAACGATAGCTAAGGTATCCAAGAAACGGACTACGGGCAAATTTAATACTGAGCTCATAAGGTCATTCCAGTCAAGGTGGCGTGATCGTGTATCGCTTGCCTAGGCGTTAAAGGATCAAGCACCAGTACATCAATAGGCTGGTCGCCGATGCGTAATTGCAGTCTAGTGATAAGTTGTAGCGTTTTACGTTCAAGCTCTGTTGTGGCAGAACTTAGCTCAACCAGCAAATCTATATCCCCGCCCCGTGCGTTATCATCTATCCGTGAGCCAAAAAGCTTTACGGTGGCCTCTGAGCCAAATACCTCTTGAACAGTGCTGCGAATAACAGAGCATGTTGATTTAGAAAGCCTCATGCCGCACCATACATCGTTGCAACGCTCTGCGTTTGGCACCGCTGAAGCGATGCAGACTGCATTTCCACCCAGAGCGTGAGCACAATAAGGCTAGAGCACATCAGCAAAGCCCTTCCTAGTCTTAGCAAACCAAAACCAGCCCAGCCATGCAATCAGTAGAGCAATAACACTATAAATGCCCAAAGCTTGCCAGTCAGGTTGCAAGCCCCACAACAAAATATTACGTGTTTGCTCGACTATTAAAGTAACAGGATTTAGCATCAAGTAAGGCCGAATATCGTCTGGCAAAGCCGTCAACGGATAAAAGATTGGACTTAAAAATAATAATACCGTCATGGCCATGCCAATAAATTGACCGACATCACGAATAAATACACCAATCGAAGCGAGTAGCCAAGACAAGCCCATAATCATTAATAAAAGCGGCAATAGTATCAAAGGTAAATACAGTAATGTCCAGGTAAAAGGCTGTCCTAGTGCTAATAGAAAAATGAATAGTACCAGTAAATTAATGCCAGCATGAAACAAGGTGGCTCCTAAAGCAACCCAAGGTAAAATTTCTAAAGGGAACACCACTTTCTTGACGTAATTAATATTAGCTAAAATTAGCCCAGGTGCTCTGGAAATACATTCTGAAAATAGGTTAAAGATAATTAGGCCAGTGAAAAGCACCAGTGCAAACTGATATTTATCGGTATCGCCTTGCCCCCAACGACTCTTGAAAACAAAGCCAAATACAAAGGTATAGATTACTAACAATAAAACCGGATTAACAAAAGACCAAAGCAAGCCCAAAAATGAGCCTCGATAACGACCTATAATTTCACGCTTAATCATCTGCTTTATCAACGGATAATGCTTTAACAAGCTTAAGATTATATTTAAAAAGTGGCTGGAGCTGGTATTCAAGATAACATGACCAAAAGTTGTGTAGATTTAAATTATGGCAGATAAGCTGCCCAAGAGCGATTCATTGTCAGTAACTATTTTATCGTTTCCACACTCTGTGTCACGCTTCACTGGAGCGATGAAAGATGCATTCCCACGCAAAGAAATTATTCAGATTGTTCGCCACTGGCAATCAGATTTAAATGCTCAATATTTAGAACTTGTAAACTATTGCCTTGACGCATAATCACGCCATTATTTTGCAGTTTTTGAAAGACACGGGTGACTGTTTCTCGGGTCACATTAATCATAATGGCAATTTCTTGATGGGTAGGAGCAAAGACAATGGTTTGTTCGCCAGTCGGTGATTGTATGGTCAATTGTATTAATTGTGCGCATACCCGTTGTAAGGGAGATGACATGCTTAATAAAGTCCGCTGCACTAATGCTTCACGTAGGCGCCTAGCTAATCTGGCATTAATAATGCCAGCAACCTGGGGTACCTCATTGATAAGCTGTAAAATAATTTTGGCAGGTACCATAACAAAGCGTGACGGTAATAAGGCGATTACGGTTTCATGTGTTGGTAGTTGATCGACCACGGCAAGCTCACCAAAAAAGTCATTAGGCTCCACAAAATAAAGTCCTGCTTCTTTTCCATCTAGCGTCATGTCAACGCCTTGCAAGCGTCCATCGAGTAATAAACCCAATGAATGTGCAAGTTGATTTTTTTCCATCACCACTTTACGTTTAGGGACTTCAACCAACTGCGCAAATTGACCTAATTGGGCAATGACCTCAGAAGGTAAGGGCTTGAAAAGATCAAACTGCTTAAGTATTAAGGGTTCAACGGGCATGGAAAACTTGATTTACGATTAACAATAAAGACGTCCTAAGTTGATAGTGATCAATATTCCGGTGCTACGAGACGCAGAGCGTCACCGGCGGCATTCCCATGTTCTGCGTCCTGCCATTAAGTTTAGAATAAAGATATTTAAAAACAATGCCTTTTAATTCTCTTATGATATCCAGCAAAACTATAGAAGTTGAATCATTGCTTGATGGGTTTAGATTTTTTCGCTCAACGCATGGATTAGTCAATAACATGGCCGTCAATTTTTCTACGATCCAATTTGAATCAAGGTCGCTCAGTAAAGAGTCAAACATTGAATTTCTGCAACCTTACTATTCGTCCAAGCAATGCACCTTGCCGATCAGTATGCACTTGCTGTCATGGGTGTTTTGTTAAGTCATGTTATCGCAGACTTTACGTATTTCTCAAAACTAACAACAACATCAACGAAAAGAGCGATCTTTGGTTTGGTGTAAAAGCTTTTTCGCTATCCCTGTGGCGTATTTTAAATACTCTTCTGCTCCAATCTGTTCTTTACTAAAGCCTATAGTTCATTGTTTATTCATTATGAAATAATTAAAAATCAATTAATTACCTCATGGTTTTGCAAATATGAATCCTTACCTTAACGCATAGGTATCTACACAAGTTTCTTATCGGCGTGGAAACGAAAAAATCACCGTAGGGGTGTATTGCATACGCCCAACATTAAAGTCTATATGTTATAGAGCTTATTTTATAAGGGCGTATGCAATACGCCCCTACGATGTTCACCACAATGTTATCGTTCTCGCGTGTTAATGTTATTGGTTTTATTGGTTTTTTGTTTCTAACCAATTATTTACTTCATGAAGATTTTCTTCTCCGATTGATCCAATTGCATGCATAAAGCGGATACGGTTTTTAATGTAGTTATATTTAGCGATGGCTAATTCTTTCTTAGCTGAAAACTCATCTTGCTGGGCTTTTATCAAATCACTAATAGTGACAACACCTAACTGGTAACCCTTTTCCATAGCTTGCAAGGATTTACTCGTTGACTCTTGGGCTCTTTGCGAGGCTTTAATACTATGGGTCGCGGCATTAGTGCTTAAAAAAGCATCGCTAGTTTCTTTAATAATAAAACGCATGGTAGCTTCGTTATCATTTTTACTCATTTGTAAGCGATAACGCGCTTCTTTCACTTGATTAGTAATTATGCCACCAGAAAATATGGGTACATTTACGTTTATAGCAGCCGTCTCTACATTATAAGGGAGTTGCTGACTGCTTTGATAACCGGTATTGGTGTTGTAATAATTAAGTTGTAAATCCGCCGTTGGTAAATGCTTTGCATTTTGCGCTATCACATTGGTTTCTGCAGCAATGACGGCTTTTTGTTTAGCAGAAATAGCTGGATTTTGACTTTGCGCCATATCTAACCATTGTTGTAAATCACCTTGGATTTCTGGATACTCAACTTGATCTTTTAATTTACTCAGTGGCGCAGCCACACTACCTGTTAATTCTCTAAGCGCCGCTTGCGCAGTTACCAACTTGCTTTCTGAGACAATTTCAGCCGCCTTAAGCTGATCTAAACGTGCTTCCATCGCATAAAGATCGGTAATTTTTAATAGCTGCTTAGCATATTGCTTTTGTATTTGTTCTAATCTTTTTTCTGTGCTTTGTTTTTCGGTTTGAGCAAAATACAACTCGTCCTCAGCTTGTAATTCACTAAAATACCGATCAACCACATTAAACATAAGTTGGTTGTGTGCTTCTATGGCCTCAGTCGCGTATTGATCTTCAACTTTAGTAGCTTGTCGCCATGCCCAAAACTTAGCAAAATCCATTAACGATTGATTTAAAGATACATAATAACGTGTACCCGGATAATTAGAAATTGCATCATGACTAATTGGGTTTGCATTTGTTCTTGCGCCTGTTTGGGTATATCTATTGGTAGACCAATTTCCAGATAACGATAGTTGAGGCAACATTTGCCCTAAAGCTTGGCCTTTTTGTGCAGTACCTATACCTGTTTTTTCTTCAGCACTTCTAGAATTAGGATCTGCATCTAATGCTTGCTGGTATATGAACAATAGATCATCTGCTTGCGCGCCCATCGCGCAAGCAAGAGTCAGGGTCAATAATCCGTACTTGAATAGCCTCATGTTAATCAATCTTCTATAAATGAGCGGGCAAAGAAATTAGTAGCTGGTTGTGACAAATATTCAAACAGAGTTCTTTCGCCGGTGTTGATGAGAACTTCAGCTGGCATACCTGGCAATAGTTGTAAATCACCTAGATTTTTAAAGCTTTCTGGGGTAATCTCAACTTTAGCTAGATAATAAGGTGCACCCGTTCTTTCATCGGTAATGCGATCAGGCGATAAACTAATAACTCTACCTTCCATTTTCGGTGTTTGAGATTGCTTAAATGCACTAAACCTAATTTCTGCTTGCAAGCCTACTATAACTCTATCGATATCCATAGGGGATACTTGAGCCTCTATAATCAATTCAGCACCTTGCGGCACAATATCCAAGATAGGACGACCTGGTGTAATGACTCCATTTTCGGTATGAGCAGCTAAGCCTAACACCATACCACTAGCAGGAGCTTTTATGACTACACGCTCTAATTTATCTTGGCTTGCTGCCACTCGTTGTTGTGCGTCATTCAGTTGAGCTTGTGCTTCGCTAAGCTTATTAGCCACTTCTTCTTGAAATTGTTTTTGTATTTGTAAAATTTGTAAGCGAGTTTCACTCATTAACATTTGGTTGGTAGCAATTTCAGCTTCCAATTGAGCGATATCACCTGTTTGTAAGGCATGATTACGTTCTAATTCGCGTAAGCGTTGCTTGTCGGCAAAACCTTCAGCCAACAACTCTTTTAAATCTTTAATTTCTTCTGAATAAGAACTGACCAATTGTTTTTTGCTGGCTATCTGGCCTTGCAAACCATTTATTTTGCTGGCTATTTGGCTGATACGTTGATTAAGTACACCCATTTGTCCTTCATGCGAATTTTTATGGGAATTAAATATATTAGTTTCAGCCATTTTGGCTTCTAATGCCCTAGCATTAGCGGGATCATTTAGTAGCGAGGGGAAATCAACTTTTTTAAGCTGATCTCTTTCTGCGCTTAGACGAGCAACTTGAGCAGCTAAGGTAATATTTTGTCCACGAGATATCTCTAATTGCGCTTTAATTTGCGCGTCATCTAATACCAGTAATGGTTGACCTTCTTCGACTATCGCCCCATCTTTGGTAAGAATTTTGGATACGATACCACCATCAAGATGCTGTACGGTTTTCTTATAGGCTTTTACCACGATGACACCCGGAGCCAATGCAGAGCTATCCATAGGTGCAAACCCCGCCCAAACACCAAAAATACCAAAGGTAGCAAACACGATAAGCATGCCTATGTTACGTACCGGCTTATCGTTAGTACTTACGGCAGGTAAGTTATTCTTATCTGAAATTTTATCTATCATATTACTTAAGCGATTTTAGGTTTTGCTGAGGGAGTTGCCGCTTGCTGCTGTTGCTGCAAATGCGCGATAACTTGATCTTTAGGGCCATAAACTGAAAGCAGGCCATCGTTAAGCACCAAAAGTTTATCAACTTTCGACAAGACACTATTGCGATGAGTGATAATAAGCACAGTGGAATTTTTTTGCTTGAGTTTGATCAAGGCCTTTTCCAAGGCAGCTTCACCTAACTCATCTAAATTAGAATTTGGCTCGTCAAGCACGACCAATACCGGATTACCATACAACGCTCTAGCCAAACCAATACGCTGACGCTGTCCACCTGAAAGATTGCCGCCGGTAATACCAATGACCGTATCATAGCCTTCAGGCAATCTTAAAATTAGATCATGTACATCAGCCATTTTAGCAGCTTCTACCACTTGCTCAGGATCAACATTACCAAAGCGAGCGATATTTTCACCGATAGTGCCTTCAAATAACTCGATATCTTGGGGCAGATAACCAATAAATTGACCTAAGTGCTCACGATCCCAATTAAACACTTCTGCGCCATCAAGTCGTATCGCACCATTGGCAGTAGGCCAAATACCTAATACTGCTCTGGCTAAGGTTGATTTACCAGCGCCACTAGGCCCAATAACGCCAACGATATCACCTTTATCTATAGTTAAGTTAAGACCTTTAAGTACAGGAAGTTTGCTTCCTGGGGGGACAACTACCGCATTTTCAAGCTGTATGCGACCTTCAGGATCGGGCAATAACATGTGCTCTTTGTCTGCTGGAATTTGTCTCAATAGATCATTAAGGCGAGAATATTGATCTCTTGCGCCAATAAAACCTTTCCAAGTTCCGATAATCATATCGATAGGTGCAAGCGCTCTACCCATTAAAATAGAGCCGGCAATCATTAAGCCGGGGGAGATTTCACGCTCAATAACCAGATAAGCACCTAAACCTAAAATAAGTGATTGTGAAGACAATCTAATTACTTTAGAAAGTGCCGTTAATAACCCAGCACGCGAACTGGCTATGGCTTGCAATTCTAAAACTTTAAGGGCACCTACCATCCAACGCTGTCTAATTCTATCGAGCATACCCATAGACTCGATGACTTCGGCATTGCGCAAGTTTCTACCTAAAGCACCACGAGTTTGCATAGCAACGTTATTGGCTTCACTGAGGATTTTTGTCGTGGCTTTTTCGGTAGCGGCCGCAACGATACACAGTAATATGCCAGTAAAAACAGAGAACCAGCCATACCAAGGGTGAAATAAGAACAACATACCTAGATAGATAGGCATCCATGGCGCATCAAAAAAGGCAAACAAACCATTGCCAGTCAAAAATTGACGCAAGCCGGTTAAATCGTCTAAGGGTTGAGTTGTGGCTCTTTGGCCACCTGAGTAGAGTGATTGTTTAAAAGCTATTTTAAATAAGCGCTGGTTTAGCAAAAGTTCTAAGCGACTACTGACTTTAACCAGTATTTGTGACCGTACCCATTCTAAAGCCGCCATGGTGATAAACAACACCACAACAATGAGCGTCAGCATTAATAATGTAGATTTATTACCCGTAGACACTACGCGATCATAAACCTGTAGCATGTAGATAGAAGGGACAATCATCAATGCATTAATAAGCAGACTAAAGCCTGCAGCTGATATAAATGCGCCTTTACAGAGTAATAACGCTTCTTCTAAATCTGATTTAAGAGTAGATCTCATTTGTTCACAAGGATATTAAAAATTTTGGAATATTAACATAGACTAAAAATTAATTCATATTAACGTTCATTAGCACTGGGCAATACCGATTTAAAGGCTTAATCGAAAAATTCAAGTGCGAGCACTTAACATTGGTTTGATACCCAACTTAATTTTATGTATTAATCGTTTTATAAGTTTTCGCTTTAACTTTACCACTCATTGCTGGGGTGAGGCACAAATCCCAGTAATCCAGACTTCATTTACATACTCAATATCAGCTCTACAAGGTAACTGCATAAGGTTTTGCAAGGATTAATATCTAGAAAGCTAACCTTAAAACGATAATAGTGAAAATGAACTGAGTCAAAATTCATGAGCTTTAAGTGCATAAATACCTAAATAAGACCTTGCTTAAGTTGGAGCCGTTATTGCGCTAATACGGCAAAAGGTTGGATAATCACCTACTTTTTAAAGAGCTATCAATCTGGCATGGAATTTAATTTACTTAATACTGACGGTCATGCAAGGCGTGGACGCCTTAACTTTGAGCGTGGCGTTGTTGAAACACCGATCTTTATGCCAGTTGGCACTTATGGCGCAGTTAAGTCCTTAACACCTGAAGATTTAATAGGTGTAGGCGCACAAATCATACTCGGCAATACCTTCCATTTAATGTTAAGACCCACCACTGCGGTGATTAAAGCGCATGGTGATTTACATGATTTTATGCATTGGCAAAAACCGATCTTAACTGATTCCGGCGGCTTTCAAGTCTTTAGCTTAGGCGCACTCCGAAAGATTACCGAAAAAGGTGTTACCTTTAAGTCACCTTTAAATGGCAGTGCCATTTTCATGGGGCCTGAAGAATCAATGCAAGTGCAACGAGATTTAGGCTCTGACATTGTGATGATCTTCGATGAATGTACGCCCTATCCTGCTACGGTTGATGAAGCCGCTATTTCAATGCGCTTATCATTACGCTGGGCTCAGCGTAGTAAAGACGCGCATGACGATAATCCTGCAGCTTTATTTGGCATTGTTCAAGGCGGCATGTATGAACATCTTCGTAAAGAGTCTATAGACGGTTTATTAGATATTGGTTTTGACGGTTATGCCATTGGCGGTTTATCCGTCGGTGAACCCAAAGAAGAAATGATGGAGACCTTAGATGTCATTCATAACAAAATGCCCGTCGATAAGCCGCGTTATTTAATGGGGGTAGGTACACCTGAAGATTTAGTCGAAGCCGTTAGACGTGGCATTGATATGTTTGATTGTGTGATGCCCACGCGCAATGCCCGAAATGGCCATTTGTTTACTACTTTTGGCGTAGTAAAAATTCGAAACAGCCAATATGAATTTGACAATCAGCCTTTAGATTCAGATTGTGCCTGTTACACCTGCCAGAATTATTCTCGAGCTTATTTGCGTCATTTAGATAGATGTAAAGAAATGTTAGGTTCACGATTGAATACTATCCATAACCTTTATTATTATTTGAGCCTGATGCAGGGCTTACGTGATGCTATTGAAAAACAAGAACTAGATGTTTTTGTTAAGCAATTTTATCATCTACGAGGAAAAGCCATGCCGTCTATGGCATAATGAGCCAATTTTTTTAATAACAATAACCATTGAGGATGACCATGAGTTTTTTTATATCTGACGCTTTAGCCGCTGCGGCACCTGCCGCCCAATCACCTGGCATGGAAGGTATGCTATTTCCATTGGGAATATTAGCCTTCTTTTACTTTTTATTTTTACGCCCACAGTCTAAACGCGCTAAAGAAAAGAAACAAATGATCGCCGCTATCAGCAAAGGTGTTGAGGTCGTTACCAATGGCGGCATTTTAGGTAAAGTTGCTGATTTAGATGAAAACTTTGTCAAACTTGAAGTATCAGACAATGTTTTTATTCAAGTACAACGCCAAAGCATTGAAAGCATGATGCCTAAAGGTACCTATAAAGCTATCACTAAAAAAGTAGTCATTAATAAAGCTTAATGAGATAAGCGTAAGCTGGGATTTCGACGTAAATGCTAAGGCTTTACGTCGAAACTAGGTGAGATTACACACCATAACCCGCTTAGGATCTGCTGCAATTATTGGAATAACACATGCAAAATCACTACCCTCTTTGGAAAAATATTTTAATCTTATTTGTTTTTGGCATTGGGATTATTTATTCGTTACCCACGCTATACGGCGAAGACCCTTCTGTTCAGGTTTCATCTACCCAAAGCGACACCATTAGCCAAGGTCAAGCAGGCAAAATGGAAGCGGATCTTAAAGCCATGGGCGTCGCCCTTAAAGCCTTCGAATATACAGACGGACGGGTTTTAGCTCGTTTTAATAATACCGACGACCAACTTAAAGCCGCTGATTCTTTAAGAGACAGCTTGGGCAATAATGTTACTGTTGCTTTAAATCTTGCTCCAACCACTCCACAATGGCTACGTGTTTTACATGCCAACGCTATGTATTTGGGTCTGGATTTACGTGGCGGCGTGCATTTCTTATTAGAAGTTGATATGGACGCGGCTGTTAAACAAGCTGAAGATCGGTATAACGATGACCTACGCTTAGCACTACGTAACGAAAAAATACGTTACCAATCGGTTGCTAAAGATAATGGCTATCTTAAGATAACCCTTAATAGTGCTGATGATAAAGCCAGCCTTTTTACGCTATTAAATAAAGACTTTCGCACTCTAGAAATCACTGAGCCCGAAAATAAAAGCCAAGTTTGGCTAAAAATATCAGTTAAGGAAGAGCGCGAACTTAAGAAAAATGCCGTCGCGCAAAACATGACCACTTTGCGTAATCGTGTCAATGAATTAGGCGTGGCTGAGCCGGTTATTCAACAACAAGGTGAAAACCGCATCGTAGTGCAATTGCCTGGTGTACAAGACACTACACGCGCCAAAGAAATTTTAGGCACGACCGCAACTTTAGAATATCGTTTAGTGGATGTTGAACACGATGTACAACAAGCAGTCGCTGGACGAGTCCCTGTTGGCAGTCGTTTGTATTATGAAAGAAAAGGCGCGCCTATCTTATTAGATAGACGCATCATCGTTACTGGCGATCAAATTGTGGACGCTTCATCAGGTGTTGATCAAGATGGCAGACCTTCGGTAAACATTTCTTTAAATGGCGTAGGTGCTGCGAAAATGGCTAAAACCACTCAAGTGAGTGTTGGCAAGCCTATGGCTGTGGTGTTTATTGAATATAAAATAGACACTAAAATCGTTAATGGTGAAAAAGTACGCCATAAAGAAAAAGTTGAAAAAGTCATTAATGTTGCGACCATTCAAGGCGTATTCAGTAAACGCTTTCAGACCACTGGTTTAGATAGCCCTCAAGAAGCCAGAAACTTGTCCTTATTATTAAGAGCCGGCGCTTTGGCTGCCCCCGTAGATATCGTTGAAGAACGCACCGTAGGACCTAGCCTTGGTCAAGACAATATTGACAAAGGCATGCTGTCATTTGTAGTTGGCTTTGCTTTAGTCGTTTTGTTCATGGCTGTTTACTACCGCTTATTCGGTATGATCGCCAACTTCGCCTTAGCTTTTAACGTAGTTATCGTGGTCGCTATTTTATCGATGCTACAAGCGACACTAACGCTACCAGGTATCGCCGGCATTATCTTGACTGTAGGTATGTCGGTTGATGCGAACGTTTTGATTTTTGAGCGTATTAAAGAAGAAATTAAAAATGGCAATACCCCACAATCAGCGATCTTTGCGGGTTACGATAAAGCTTTCGCGACTATTCTTGATTCGCACTTTACCAACCTAGTGGTCGCTGTCGTGCTTTTTGCTTATGGCACGGGTTCGGTTAAAGGTTTTGCAGTCACCCTGATTATCGGTATTTTATCTTCTATGTTTACGGCGATTACCGGAACACGGATGGTTATTAACTGGGTCTACGGTAACCGTAGGATAGAAAAATTATCCATTTGATAGCCTTTATTTCTAGGTAGATTTATTAAAACAAATCTCCCCTAACCCCTCTTTTAAAGAGGGGGCGCCCCTAACACTAGTGATGGAACTTAAGTTCAAGACTGAGAAGATTAATAATATGAAGACTACTAATATAAATTTTATAGGTAACAGAAATATAGCCATGACTTTTTCGGGCATATTAATGGTACTGTCGATCATTTCGTTATCGACACGCGGCTTACAAATGGGTATCGATTTTACTGGTGGTACCTTAATTGAAATCGGCTATCAAAAAGCTGCAGATTTAACAGTACTGCGTAATACCTTAGACTCCGAAGGCTTTAATGATGCCACCGTGCAAAACTTTGGTACCGCTAAAGATGTACTCATACGCTTAAAAC
This sequence comes from Methylococcales bacterium, assembly GCA_003584875.1. GTDB lineage: Bacteria > Pseudomonadota > Gammaproteobacteria > Methylococcales > Methylomonadaceae > Methylobacter_C. Next base: position 9,240 of record QVQD01000206.1, on the reverse strand, counting down.
CCCATGATGGTGTCAGCAGTGCAGATTTAAGCACAAAAGTTTTAGAAGCTATTAACAAAACTACTACAGAACCTGCAAGCGTAAGACGTGTTGAATTTGTCGGCCCACAAGTGGGTGATGATTTAGCTGAAGACGGCTTTTTAGCTTTACTGTATTCAACTATCGGTATTTTGATTTATATCGCTTGGCGCTTTGAATGGAAATTCTCTACGGGTGCAGTTATCGCAACCTTACATGACGTTGTTGTCACCTTAGGCTTATTCTCAGTTTTAGGCTTAGAATTTGATTTAACCGTCTTGGCGGCCGTACTGGCTTTAATTGGTTATTCCTTAAACGATACCATCGTTGTTTATGACCGCATACGTGAAAACTTTCGCTTATTTAGAAACACCTCGACCGAAGAAATTATGAACATTTCGGTTAACGTGACTTTAAGCAGAACTATCATGACCTCATTAACCGTTATCTTGGTATTAGTGTCTTTGTTTTTCTTAGGCGGCGAAATCATCCATAATTTCTCTATCGTCTTATTATTTGGCGTATTTTTTGGTACTTATTCATCGATCTTTATCGCAAGCCCCATGGCTTTGATATTAGGTGTTAGCCCTGAAGATTTAATGATACCGGTCAAAGAAGGCGCTAACATCGATAAAAGACCTTAACGGGTATTTGATGTAGGTCGGGTTAGCGCTAGAGACTGTGAAAGTATTATGATTTTAGCATCCCCCTTTGTAAAAAAAGGGGGGAATGAGGGGGGTGGGGTTATCATAAGCGACTAATATTTTATGAATAATTTCAATAAATCAAATCTCCCCTAACCCCTCTTTGCTAAAGAGGGGAAATAAAAAGAATACTTTCACAGTCTCGCTAGCGCAACCCGACAACTTTATTATTAACCTTGAATCTTAATCCTTGCAGTGCTACTCAAGCATTAATCCGCTATAATCACCAATCTTTTTTATCAACTCGGAGTTTTACCTCAACATGGCAATAGAACGCACTTTCTCAATTATTAAACCTGATGCTGTCGCAAAAAATGTAATTGGCCAAATTTACAGCCGTTTTGAAAGCAATGGCTTGCAAATCGTTGCTGCAAAAATGTTACATTTAACCCAAGCACAAGCCGAAGGTTTTTACGCAGAACACAGCGAGCGCGGTTTCTTTAAAGACTTAGTGGCTTTTATGATTTCAGGCCCAGTCATCATGCAAGTATTAGAAGGCGAAAACGCCGTTCTTAAACATCGTGAAATTATGGGCGCTACTAACCCTAAAGAAGCAGCTGCCGGCACTATTCGCGCTGACTTTGCGTCTAGCATCGATGAAAATGCTGTACACGGTTCTGATGCGGTAGAAACAGCTCAAAGAGAAATCGCTTACTTCTTCGCGGATAATGAAATCAGTGCAAGAACCCGCTAATATTGAAATTATTAATCCAAAACGGATTAATTTGCTAGATTACGACAGAAAAGGTCTTGCGGCCTTTTTTGTCGCTTTAGGCGAAAAACCTTTTCGAGCAACTCAAGTACTTAAATGGCTCTATCAGGAAGGTGTTGAAGATTTCGACCTGATGACTAATTTAAGTAAATCTTTGCGCACCTATCTCAACGAAAATTGCTATTTAGCGACACCTGAAATTGTCATAGAACAAATTGCTAGCGATGGTACCCGTAAATGGGCACTGCAAACTAGTTGCGGTAATCGTATCGAAACGGTGTTTATACCCGAAGAAGGACGCGGCACTTTATGCGTATCTTCTCAAATTGGTTGTGCGCTGGCTTGTACCTTTTGTTCTACCGCTCAACAAGGTTTCAACCGCAACTTAACGACCGCTGAAATTATCGGCCAAGTTATTGTTGCCCAAAAACGCTTAGGCACTTCTAAAAAAATCACCAACGTGGTCATGATGGGTATGGGCGAACCCCTGCTGAATTTTGATAATGTCGTTGCTGCTATGAATTTAATGATGGATGACTTTACCTTTGGCTTGTCCAAACGCAGAGTGACCATTAGCACCTCCGGTATCGTACCCGCCATGTATCGCTTAAGTCAGGCTTGCGATGTCAGTCTTGCGGTATCTTTACATGCCGTCACCGACGAACTACGCGATGAATTAGTCCCTATCAATAAAAAATATCCATTAAAGGAATTAATGGAAGCCTGCAGGGACAACGCTAAAATTGCGCCACGACGCACGGTCACTTTTGAATATGTGATGCTAGCCGGCGTTAATGATTCTATGCAAGATGCCAAAGGACTGATTAAATTACTAAAAACGGTACCATCAAAACTTAATTTAATTCCTTTTAATCCGTTTCCTAATAATGATTATCGCTGCTCTAGCAGTGAAACTATTAATCGTTTCAAAACATTATTAAACGATGCAGGCATCATCACCACCGTCAGAAAAACACGCGGTGAAGATATTGATGCTGCTTGCGGCCAATTAGTCGGTCAAGTCGATGACAAAAGTCGTAGACATTTAAAACTCAAACTGGTCAATTCAGAAAGTGCAGCCTAACTGTTCAAAATTTTGCCTAAGTTACGCACTAGCGCTATTAATAACGACTAGTTTAAATTCCTGCGCATTATTCACAGACCATAGCGCCGAACGCGCTGACTATACCCGCATCCATTTACAACTGGGTGTGCGTTATTTAGAAATGAATAAACTAGAACTGGCTAAAGAGAATCTATTATTAGCAATCGAAGAAGATCCTAATAATGTTCAGGTACAAAATTCGCTCGCTTTTTTGTATGAAAAACTAAATAACAAAGACCTGGCAAATAGTCATTATCAAACGGCGTTGCATCTTGCGCCTGAGGACTGGAGCGTACAAAATAATTATGGCCGTTTTCTTTGTGAGCACGGTAAAAATCAGCAAGGTTTAGATTTACTGACTAAAGCAATCGCCACTCCTTTAAATGACAAACCTTGGTTAGCACTGACTAATGCAGGACGTTGCCAAGAAAGCCTGCAACAAGTTCAACTTGCTGAAACTTATTTTAAACAGGCATTAAACTTAAATAATAACTACGCTCCAGCTTTGCTGGAAATGCAAAAAATCAGCTATAAAAATGCTGATTATTGGGCTGCAAAAACTTATTTACAACGCTATTTGGCAGTTGCAGAGCAGACTGCTAGTAGCTTATGGTTTGCTCTACAAACAGAACATGCCTTAGGTAATAACAGTCTGGCGAAACAATATCAAAAAGAATTACTAGAAAAATTCCCGCTTTCTGATGAAGCACAAAAGAGCGCAAACATTAAAGACTTTTAAAGGGTTATTGCAGTAACCTCTACAGCACAAACATAAGACATGGCCAATAATATACAAGCAATTCGCGGGATGCACGATGTACTCCCTGACCAAACGCCTTTATGGCAAACCACTGAACAAATACTACGTGAAGTATTAGGCTGTTATGGCTACAGTGAAATTCGCTTACCTATCGTTGAAAAAACCGAATTATTCAAACGCTCTATCGGTGAAGTGACTGATATCGTCGAAAAAGAAATGTACACCTTTGAAGATCGTAATGGCGATTCATTAACCTTACGCCCTGAAGGTACTGCGGGTTGTTTAAGAGCTTGTTTAGAACATGGACTGCTACATAATCAAACACATCGTTTATGGTATTACGGACCTATGTATCGCCATGAACGTCCACAAAAAGGTCGTTATCGTCAATTTATACAATTAGGTGTTGAAACCTATGGTATGTCAGGACCTGATATAGATGCCGAACTCATAGTCATTATGGATAGACTCTGGAAAAAACTCGGCATACGCGATAAAGTGCGCTTGGAGTTAAATTCCTTAGGTACGGTTGCTGAACGCTTGGTGTATCGTGAAACTCTGGTCAATTATTTTCAAAATCATCTTGATAGCTTAGATGAAGATAGTTTGCGACGCTTAAAAACTAATCCTTTAAGGATATTAGACACCAAAAATCCTGCTATGCAGGAGGTGGTTGCTAATGCACCAGAACTCATGACTTATTTAGGTGAAGATAGCTTAACGCACTTTACTACCTTAACAGCAACTTTGGATGATTTAGGTATCAGCTACACTATTAATCCACGTTTGGTACGTGGCCTAGATTATTACAGCAAAACAGTTTTTGAATGGGTTACCGATGAACTTGGCTCACAAGGTACTGTCTGTGCTGGTGGGCGTTATGATAGCCTCATCGAACAATTAGGCGGCAAACCTAATTTCGCTGTTGGCTTTGCCATGGGTATAGAACGCTTATTAGCCTTATTGGAAAACTCAGAAACTCTTCAATTGAACAGTACTGTTGATGTTTATATGATTCGAGTGGGTGACCTAGCTGAAAAAGTAGGCTTTCGTTTTGCTGAAGAAATCAGAAATGAACTACCAGGACTAAAGCTACAAGTTAATTGCGAAGGTGGCAGTATTAAAAGCCAATTTAAAAAAGCCGATAAATCCGGTGCACTCTACGCAATCATTTTAGGCGAAGATGAAGTCAATCGTGGTGTAGTCAGCATTAAATCCTTACGTAATACTCAAGATCAACAACAAACACTAAGCCAAGCACAAACGTGTGAGTATTTAAAACTAGCCTTCAATAAAAGCTAGTGGCTTAAGTTAAAATCAACCAAACTTTTTTAAAATATAACCATAGAGAAAGCTAGTGGAAATTTACGATACTGAAGAAGAACAACTCGAAGCCCTTAAACGCTGGTGGAAAGAAAATGGACAAGCCACAATTCTTGGCTTAGTGATGGGCATAGCTGTGATACTAGCTTGGAATTTTTGGCAAGATCATAAAAAAGAACAAGCAGGACTAGCCTCTGCTTTATATAGTGAATTGCTGCTAGCTACAGACAGCAATAAATTAGATAGCGCAGAAAAACTAGCTGAACGCCTACAACAGCAATATCCAAAAACAGAATACGCAGCTTATAGCGGTTTATTATTGGCGAAAGTGAAAGTTCAACAAGGTGATCTTGCAAAAGCTCAAACTATTTTGACTAGCATTGCCAGTGGCTCAAATAAAGAACTGGGTAATATTGCTAATATTAGACTTGTACGTTTAATGATGGCTAATGGTCAATATGAACAAGGCTTAAAACTGATTAATAGCATTGATCCTGCTAATTCAGCCAGTTATTCAGGTAACTATGATGAATTAGTCGGTGATTTATATGTTGCACTTGATCGTATTGAGCTAGCTCGCAGTTCATATCAAAAAGCCTTAGGAAGTGGCTATCGGTCACCCTTGTTGCAACTAAAAATAGATGATTTAACAGCACCTGAAAAAGATGCCGTTCCAGCCACTGAAACTGAAAAATAATGCGCTTAATTTCGATTTTATTTATAAGCTTAATATTATCAGGCTGTTCGGGATTTGATAGTGTTAAAGAAGCCTATTCAGGCATCACCGATTACTTTAAAGGCGGCGAAGATAATTCAGAGCCCCCTTCTGTGCTCATAGAATATCCGCCTGAAATAACAATCGAAGAAATTTGGCGAGAATCAGTCGGCGTAGGCTCTGATCAACAATCTCTTAAACTAATACCCGCTATCACTGCCGGTAATATTATAGCCGCCGATAAAGAAGGTTTAGTTGAAGCTCATGATTTAAAAACCGGCCGATTAGTTTGGAAAGCCAAAACTCAACTCAATCTTTCCGCAGGTCCAGGTCTTGGAGCTAGCTCACTATTACTAGGCTCAAGTGATGCGGATGTCGTTGCCTTAAATATAGAAAACGGCGAACAATTGTGGAAAACCAAAGTCACTAGTGAAGTACTTTCTGTGCCATTAGTCTCTCATGGCATCGTAGTGGTACGAACCACTGATGGCGCAGTGACTGCTCTCAATGAAAAAACGGGCGCTAAACTTTGGCATTATGAACTCACCTCACCCGCTTTAAGTGTTCGCGGGATAGGCTCACCTATCATTTATGAAGACAATGTTATCGCAGGTTTTGATACTGGGAAGTTAATGTCCTTACGTTTATTAGATGGTAAATATACCTGGGAAACTAGCATTGCTATTCCTAAAGGCCGTACCGAAGTCGAACGCTTAGTTGATATTGATGTAGATCCCCTTGATGTCGCTGGTACCGTTTTTATTACCGGCTATCATGGCGGTGCGGCGGCAGTTTCTGAAATAGATGGCGAGATTTTGTGGCGCAATGAAACATTATCATCCAATACCGGCATCAGTCATGATTTCAGATACCTTTATTTATCTGACGCCAATGATAATATTTTGCAAATTGAGCAGCGCTCAGGTGCCGGTCTTTGGAAACAAAAAGAATTACAATACAGAAAACTCACTAAACCTGCTATTTATGACCAATATGTAGTAGTTGGCGACTTTGCTGGCTATGTTCATTGGCTAGCCATTAATGATGGACGTCAACTAGGTCGTTTTAAAGTCACTAAGGAAATTGGCATCGATGTGCCGCCTATCGTAGTAGATAATACTGTATACATTTACGCAAAAGACGGCACTCTCGCCGCTTTAAGAACTCGATCACACTAAAACTATGTTACCTGTAATTGCTCTAGTAGGGCGCCCCAATGTTGGCAAATCAACTTTATTTAACTTCCTAACCCGTAGCAGAGAGGCTTTAGTGGCTGATTTTGCTGGTTTAACTAGAGATCGTCAGTATGGTCGTGTTAAACACGGAGATAGGGCTTGCCTAGTTGTTGATACCGGCGGTATTGCTGATGATGCCGAAGGTATAGAAAGCTTTGCCAGAAAACAAGTACAAGTAGCCTTAGAAGAAGCTGACCTCGTATTATTTTTAGTCGATGCCCGTGAAGGACTGAGTGCCTCTGATAAAGTCATTGCTGATACGCTGAGAAAACTAGATAAACCGATATTATTGGTCACTAATAAAGTCGATGGCATTGATGCGACCATTGCTGCTGCTGACTTTTATTCACTGGCTCTTGGTGAACCCGTTCAAATTGCAGCGTCACATGGCAGAGGCATACCTGAGTTATTACAACGCGTAGACCAACTTTTACCAGCCGCTGATTTAGAATTGGCCGATGAAGAAAGCAAGGGTATCGCCATTGCTGTGGTTGGTCGTCCTAACGTCGGAAAGTCTACACTCGTTAATCGTTTATTAGGTGAAGAACGCGTCATCGTATACGATGAACCAGGCACCACGCGCGACAGTATTTATATTCCCTTTGAACGCAATGGCAAACAATTTACCCTGATTGATACCGCGGGTATGCGAAGGCGTTCTAGGGTCTCTGACGTTATAGAAAAGTTCAGCGTTGTAAAAACTCTACAAGCCATCGAAAAGGCTAACGTCGTTATTTATTTAATTGATGCTCGTGAAGGCATTACCGATCAAGATGCACATTTATTAGGCTTAGTATTAGAAGCTGGACGCGCCTTGATCATCGGCTTGAATAAATGGGATGGCATTAGTACTGAGCAAAAAGATACCATTAAACGGCATCTGGATGTAAAACTGTCTTTTCTTGAATTTGCTGAAAAACATCCTATTTCTGCCTTACATGGCAGTGGAGTCGGCAAACTGTTTGAGGTCGTCGGTCAATTATATGCAGCGGCTATGATAGATATGTCAACGCCGGTATTAACTCGAATCTTAAAAGAAGCGACTGACGCACATCAACCACCCATTATTCATACTCGTCGTATTAAACTAAAATACGCTCATCAAGGTGGTCGCAATCCACCGGTGGTGATCATACATGGCGCACAAACTGATGCCTTACCGACTTCTTATAAACGTTATTTGATGAATTACTTCCGTGACAAGCTTAATTTGTCAGGAACTCCCATACGTTTAGAGTTTAAATCACCAGTCAATCCTTTTCATGGTACTAATAAAGCCAAGCTAACCGATTGGGCTGTTGAAAAACGCATACGCCTAGCTAAACGCGCAAAAAGCAAGAAAGATTCTTAAGTACTCTGTAAAGATCTAGCTATCTGAGCAAGTAATCATCGCAACAAAATGGTCCTCAAGGTATCTATGAGTTTCAAAAGCGATGATGCGCATAGTAAGCTGTAGGGGCGACAAATTCGCCCAGTATATTGGCCTATTCAAACGTGGCGAATTTGTCGCCTCTACAGTTAGATCCTCGCAGCTAATGTTTTGTCATCCCAAATAAATTGCCGAAATAATGCAACTACAATTAGGTAGATACCCTATATCGCATTATCATTTTACCTTAAGGCATTTGCCTTAAGCCTCTTTAACCCTCAACCTAAATCATATCTATGACCACTATCAGCTTTCAAGGCAAACCTTTAAACACTTCAGGTGAATTACCGGCAGTAGGCAGTAAAGCTCCTGATTTTTCATTAGTTACTAATAAATTAACCGATGTATCACTAGCAACCTACGCAGGACAAAAGAAAGTATTAACGATAGTACCCAGTCTGGATACACCCACATGCGCCGCATCTACCCGAAAGTTTAACGAAAAAGCATCGCACTTGTACCATACAGTCGTGCTGGTGATTTCAGCCGACTTACCATTTGCACAATCTCGCTTTTGTGAAACAGAGGGCTTAAAAAATGTTATTCCCTTATCAACTTTCCGCTCTACGTTTGCTGAAGATTACGGCGTAAAACTGCTGGATACATTTTTGGCAGGTTTGACTGCAAGAGCCATAGTAATTATCGATGAACATGATACGGTCATTTATAGCCAATTAGTCAGCGAACTAGCTAACGAACCTGATTATGAGCTGGCTTTAGAAGAACTGCATAAGCATTAATCATTAATAATGACTACGCTGTTAGCTAAACAAAGGACAAAATATTTGCGTAGGTCGGGTTAGGCGCTAGCCGTAACCCGACAACTCACGATTATGTCGGGTTACGCTATCGCTAACCCGACCTACGTCCACAAACCTTTGTAATGGAGTCAAAACTCACGAGTTTTGTTGCTTAGCGTAGCGATAGCGTAAGCCAAGCATTTATTGCGCGTCCTGTCGGGTTACGCTATCGCTAACTACTACAAAGGTTTGTTATAGCTAATGTTAATTGTTTAAAAACCAAAATACAAAAAAATAAGCATTACACTGTAGGGGCGACAGATTCGCCCAGTACATTCAACCTGTGATACGTGGCGAATGAATTCGCCCCTACAGTATGATTTTCGCAGTGACTTTGTCGGGTTACGCTATCGCTGACTACTACAAAGGTTTGTTATAGCTAAGGTTAGTTGTTTAAAAACCAAAATACAAAAAAATAAGCATTACACTGTAGGGGCGA
>QVQD01000151.1 GCA_003584875.1 Methylococcales bacterium | reverse complement strand
GTTCTTTTAAGAATGGTCGGTTTGATAGGCATTGTGGTATTTTATGATTTTTTCATACTAAATATAACTCATCATGATTGAATGGCAAGAAATTGATACGGTTTTACTGGATATGGATGGAACTTTATTGGATTTGAATTTTGATAATCATTTCTGGAAAGAGTTTGTGCCACTCAAGTATGCTCAATTGCACGGTTTGGATCTAAGTTTTGCAAAACAGCACTTAGAGCCTAGGTTTAAAAGTATGGAAGGCCAGTTGGAGTGGTATTGCTTAGATTACTGGAGTGAGGCTTTGCAGTTGGATATTGTTGCTTTAAAGCGAGAGCTTTCAGAATTAATTGCCGTTTTACCGCATGTGACTGATTTTTTAGAAAAGCTACAGCAATCCTCTAAGCAAGTAATATTAGTAACCAATGCACATCGAGATAGCTTAGCGCTAAAAATGGAAAAGACCTGTTTACAGTCTTTTTTTGATGACATTGTTAGCTCTCATGATTTGGGTTTGCCAAAAGAGCATGTTGGTTTTTGGCCATTATTGCAGCAATCTCAAGTCTTTGATAAAGAGCATACATTAATGGTTGATGATAACGTAGCCGTTTTGAATTCGGCGCAGTTGTTTGGTATAGCGCATTTAATCTCTGTGAGTAAGCCGGACACTCAACAGCCTAAAAAACTCATCACCGAATTTCATTCTATTGAGGATTTTCGGGAGTTGATGATCGGCTGGTAAGTTATCGGTGTTTGTTTTGATTAGGGCGCTTGCTTTGATGGCCTGACTTAGGTTTTGGTGGTCTTTTTTCCGGTATGACAATATCCGCTAAAAGATTAGCGGTGATGGCGTTAACGGGAATTTTCTGGCCAATATAGGTTTCAATGTCCGGCATAGAATAGGCGTAATGTTCGCAAATAAAACTAATAGCGATGCCACTTGCACCAAAGCGAGCTGTTCTGCCAATTCTGTGTACATAATCTTCTACATCTTGCGGTAAATCATAATTAATAACATGAGACACGTCGACTATATGTAAGCCTCTTGCGGCTACGTCGGTGGCAATGAGTAGCGTGATTTTATTGTCCTGAAAATCAGCCAGTAGCCGCTGGCGTTTGTCTTGGGCAACATCACCACTGAGCGCTGCAGTTTTATAACCGTTTGCATTCAGGGTGTCGTCTAGTAATTCTGCGCAACGTTTGGTGTTGACAAAGATAATGCTGCGTTGAGGCTGATGATGATTTAATAAGCCTATTAATAGCGGTAATTTTTGTTCGTTAGCAGGGCAGTAGGCGCTTTGCTGTATCGCTTTAGAGGTTACTTCCTCTGTTTCAATGCGTATGAGTATAGGGTTGTTCATGTGCTCATAAGCGAGTTCAGTGACTTTATAAGAGAGGGTCGCTGAAAAAAGCATGTTTAAACGCTTTTCTGGTGCTGGCATGCGTTTTAATAAATAACGGATATCCTTGATAAAGCCTAAATCAAACATACGATCAGCTTCATCCATTACCGTGACTTGGATATGGTCGAGTGTGAAGGCATTTTGTCGATAAAAATCAATAATGCGTCCTGGAGTACCAATGATAATATCAATATTGGTTTTTAAGGTGTCCAGTTGTTTTTGATAATCGGTGCCGCCATAAATCAACGCAAACTTTAGATTAAGATGTTTGCTGAGTAATAAGGCGTCTTTATGAATCTGGATGGCTAATTCACGTGTGGGGGCAAGAATGAGTGCTCTGGGATTTTTAATAGTTTCACTTTCATCATTGATTAGATGTTGAAAAGTGGCTAATAAAAAGGTCGCGGTTTTACCTGTTCCTGTTTGCGCTTGCCCAGCAATGTCTTTACTTCGCAACAATAAAGGCAATGCTTTATCTTGAATGGGTGTGCAATAATTAAAGGCGGCATCGTTTAAGCCTGACAGTATAGAGTCAGACAATTCCAAATTGCAAAAGCGTGTTTTAGTTAAATGGGTAGTTTTCATAGGCTATAGCATAACGTAAAAATCAAATTGCTTGAAATTGATTGACTCAATAAGCTATCCCTCCTATAGTTTTAACTTTTTATTTTTGGAGAAATAGTGTGAGCGATTCAGTTCTTCATGTAAGTGATAGTGAATTTAACGAAACTGTTATTAAAGCTAGTGGGCCTGTATTGGTTGACTATTGGGCAGAATGGTGTGGTCCTTGCAAAATGATTGCGCCTGTACTGGATGCCATTGCCGAAGAATATGCTGGTAAATTAACAGTCGTTAAAATAAACATAGATGACAATCCACAGACGCCACAACACTATGGTGTGCGCGGTATTCCAACGCTAATGTTGTTTAAAGATGGCGAAGTGGAAGCGACTAAAGTAGGCGCTTTAACCAAAGTAGAACTTGCTAAATTTCTTGATACTAATATTTAAAAAATATTTGTCATTATTCAGACCGCTCATAAAAGTTGGACGGTTCTGAATACTTGATATATACTTATCTCGTGCGATAGTCTCGCGCAATCAATCATATCGTCTGATACTTACCCTCCGAATTCTAAATTCTATCCTGGTTGTTACGGTGTACAGCCGAACTACTTTTCTCCGAGTTGTCTTTTTATGAATCTTACCGAGTTAAAACTAAAACAAATTAGTGAAGTTATTGAAATTGCCGAGTCTCTTGGGCTTGAAAATGTTGCAAGATCACGCAAGCAAGATTTGATCTTTGCTATTCTTAAGAAGCAGGCAAAGGCCGGCGACGATATTTCCGGTGATGGTGTCCTTGAAATTTTACAAGATGGTTTTGGCTTTTTACGAACGCCGGGTTGCTCTTATTTAGCTGGCCCCGATGATATTTATGTGTCACCCAGTCAAATTAGACGCTTTTCTTTAAAAACCGGTGATACGATCACGGGTAAGATTAGACCCCCAAAAGATAATGAGCGTTATTTCGCCATGCTCAAAGTTGACCAGATCAATTTTGAATCTCCAGAGAATACTAAAAATAAAATCACCTTTTCTAATTTGACGCCACTTTTTGCTAAGCAACGTTTTACACTTGAGCAAGGTAATGGCAGTAGCGAAGATTTAACAGGAAGAATTATTGATTTAATTGCACCCATAGGTAAAGGTCAACGCGGTTTGATTGTATCGCCCCCTAAAGCGGGTAAAACCATGATACTGCAAAGTTTGGCGCAAGCCATTGCAGAACAAAATCCAGAATGTTATTTAATCGTGCTGTTAATTGATGAGCGCCCAGAAGAAGTCACTGAAATGGAGCGTTGCGTGCGCGGTGAAGTGATTTCAAGTACCTTTGATGAACCTGCCACTCGCCACGTACAAGTGGCTGAAATGGTTATTGAAAAAGCGCGACGCTTGGTCGAACATAAACACGATGTGGTCATTTTGTTAGACTCAATTACTCGTCTAGCCAGAGCTTATAATACAGTTGTGCCTTCGTCAGGAAAAATATTAACGGGTGGTGTTGATGCCAATGCTTTAGAAAAACCTAAGCGTTTCTTCGGTGCGGCACGTAATATCGAAGAAGGCGGTAGTTTGACCATTATCGCAACGGCATTGGTCGATACCGGATCAAGAATGGATGAGGTTATCTATGAAGAATTCAAAGGTACCGGCAACATGGAATTGCATCTGGATCGTAAAATTGCTGAAAAAAGAATTTATCCTGCTATCAATATTAATCGTTCGGGTACGCGTAGAGAAGAGTATTTGGTAGATCCCGATACTTTGCAAAAAACCTGGATCTTACGCAAGATCTTGCAGCCCATGGACGAAACAGCTGCTTCAGAGTTTTTGATCGGTAAGCTAAAAGACTTCAAAACTAATGCTGAGTTCTTTAACTCTATGAAACGCTAGTTTCATAAAGCATTACGACTGCTTAATTTCATACAGATTATATCTATAGAGACTTTGCCATGACAGATCCTACTCTATTAATACATGCACTTATTTTAGGTATTGTTGAAGGACTGACTGAGTTTCTTCCGGTTTCATCTACAGGTCATTTAATTCTAGTGGGTCAATTGATAGACTTTAATGATGATAAAGGTAAAGTTTTTGAAATTGCAATTCAATTTGCGGCGATACTTGCTGTAGTTTGGGAGTATCGGGCGCGATTAGTTCATACGCTGCTTAGCGTGAGGACAGAAACAAAATCCATGCGTTTGGCTTTAAATCTGATTATTGCTTTTTTGCCCGCAGCTATCTTGGGCTTTTTGTTTTTAAAGCAAATAAAAGCCTATTTATTTAATCCGATAGTAGTTGCATCAGCTTTTATTGTTGGTGGTTTTCTGATCTTGTGGGCTGAGCGTCGTCAGCATGAGGTTCATGCTGAATCCATAGATGATATGACTTGGCGCGACGCTTTAAAAATAGGTTTCGCACAAGCTTTAGCGATGATACCCGGTACTTCTCGTTCGGGTGCAACCATTATTGGTGGTTTATTTTTCGGCTTATCTCGTCGGGCCGCCACTGAATTTTCTTTTTTCCTCGCAATACCTACTATGTTTGCTGCAACTTTATACGATGTTTATAAGCATCGCGATTTGTTCAGTATGGATGACATGGCATTGTTTGTAGTCGGCGGCAGCGTATCATTCATCAGTGCTTTTATCGCCGTACGCGGATTAATACGCTTTATTAGTCGACATGATTTTACGGTATTTGCTTGGTATCGCATTATATTCGGCATCATGGTGTTAGTTTCTGCACAACTAGGTTGGGTCAATTGGGGTTTGGCTTAATCGACTGCCTACTTAAGGTAGGACGATTTTCTTAAATTGTTCATTTAGTGCAGGCGAAAGGCTCAAGGCAAAAGGCTAAGCCTACTCGCCATAAGTTGCTAGCCTCCTAGGCTAAGCCTTTCGCCCTTAGCCTTTTGCCTGCGTTCAATCTGCCCCACCTAAAATTCCTAGCCCATAAAAGCGCTAACTAACACCCTCTTTTTATCCTTCTTTTCAGTGATACCATAAAATTTTATTGCCCATTAACATACCGTTAACTTAAATGCGGTTACAATATTCATTTTTGAATAATGTAGGCTCTATCTTGACTGAAAAAACTATTCGAATTGCTACGCGTCAGAGTCCTTTGGCATTATGGCAGGCAGAGCATGTTGCTGCTTTATTGGAGCAGACTTTTCCAGGCGTGAAGACTGAGCTAATCAAAATGGTTACGCGCGGCGATAAAATCCTCGACGCACCTTTAGCTAAAATTGGCGGTAAAGGTCTGTTTGTTAAGGAGTTAGAGCAAGGTATGCTAGAAGGTTCGGCAGATATAGCCGTGCATTCAATGAAAGATGTGCCAGTTGAGTTTCCGGTGGGCTTGCATTTAGCGGCTATATTAAGTAGAGAAGATCCTACTGATGCTTTGGTTTCGAAGCATTATTCGGCCTTAGCTGAATTGCCTGCTAATGCCAAAATAGGTACGTCTAGTCTGCGTAGACAATGCCAGCTTAAAGAACGCTTTCCAGATGCACAAATCTTGCCCTTAAGAGGTAATGTTAATACGCGTTTAGCTAAACTGGATGCCGGTGAATATGATGCCATTATTTTGGCATCCGCTGGATTAAAAAGATTAGGCATGAGCGAACGTATCGCACAGTCTTTAGACCCCAGTGATAGTTTGCCTGCTATTGGTCAGGGTGCAATAGGCATAGAATGTCGCATTGATGATGTAGAAATGAATGATATGCTACAACGATTACATGATTCAGATACGGGTTTGTGTGTAACGGCTGAGCGTGCCATGAATGCACGCTTACAAGGTGGCTGCCAAGTGCCAATTGGTGGTTTTGCACAGCTTATTAACGGACAATTGTTTATGCGTGGCTTGGTTGGTGATCCTGATGGTAGTGTTCTTTATAGAGCTGAGTGTTGGGCTGAAGTTGATCAGGCAGAAACTATGGGGCGCAAGATAGCAGATGATTTATTAGCTCAAGGTGCAGATAAAATTCTGCAAGCGTTATTGCTTGAATAAGTCGTTAAATGATGTTCGTGTCTTAGTCACGCGCCCTGCTCATCAAGCTAAAAATTTATGCGAATTGCTTGAAAAGCAGGGCGGGGTCGCTATTCGTTTTCCTACGCTAGCGATTGCCGCTTTAGAAAATACACAAGCCACACAAGCCATACAAGCCGGATTAGCGCAATGGATGACTTATCAATGGCTTATATTTATCAGTGTCAATGCAGTAACTATGCACAGTTACTATTCAGTTGATGATAAAATAAAAAAAAACAATTCGGTGCGCATTGCCGCAATAGGAAAAGCTACGGCTGAGGCCTTGTTATTGGCAGGATTGCCGGTTGATTTGCTGCCTGAACAAGGATTTAACAGTGAAGCAGTGTTGGCTATGCCTGCTATGCAAAACATGCTTGGGCAGCGATGTTTAATTGTTCGAGGTTTAGGTGGTCGAGAAGAATTAGCGACGACATTACGAAGTCGAGGCGCAGTTGTTGATTATCTCGAGGTTTATCAAAGGATAATACCCAGTATTGATAATTCAGAGTTGTATTTACTACTGACTCAAAATAAATTGGATGTTATAACGGTAACCAGTGTTAATGCGTTGCAAAACTTATTAATTATGTTGAATGAACAATATCATCAGCAATTATTTTTGATACCTCTAGTCGTAATTAGCGATAGAATTCGGCACATAGCTGCCGACATAGGCTTTAAACGAATTGCAGTGACGAATAGTCCTTCAGATGTGGCAATTCTTGAGACAGTAAAAATGTGTGTAACAGGAGGATTAGCGTGGCCGAATTGAGTGAACAAAAAGAACAAGAGCTGGGCGATATCAAATCAGCCCGCCAATCGTCAAATGGTTTATGGTTTGGCGTCATTATACTGCTCATTATTATCGGACTTGCTGGTGCCGGTTTTTATTTCTTTTCGCAATTACGCGATCAGCAACAAGATCTAGGTGGTGAAGTTAAAGGCGAAATGTCTAAACAGATCGCCGATTATCAATCTCAGTTAGTTGCTATCCAATCTCAGCTAGCCTCTTTAGAATCTAACGTGGCCGGTAAAGATAATCATTTTACACAAACGCTTGCGGACTTTTCACAGCTACATAATGAAAAGCTAGATGGTACTCGTAATGAGTTAAATGACGCGATTATTCGATTACAGCGCCAACTAGGAAAAACTAGAGGTGATTGGTTGATTGCCGATGCTGAATATTTGCTTAGTGTAGCCAATGAGCGCTTACATTTAGTGGGTGATGTTAATACCACGCGAGAAGCTTTGGAAGCCGCTGATCAACGGCTCAGAGAAAGTGGTGATGCTTCAACTTTTAAAGTACGCGAAGAAATTGCCAAAGAATTGTCTCTTCTAAAAAGTATTGCGGTGCCTGATGTCGTGGGCATCTATGCTTCTATACAAACCCTGCAAGATCGAGTTGACAAATTAGCTTTGCTTTTGCCTTATACCGGTAAAACCCTAGCATCACCTGCTGATAGTAAAAAGTCTCCGTTACCCACGGAAAATCAAGGTTTACTTGATTCAGCAATCAGTCAGTTACAAGATGCTGTTGTTATTAGACATACCGAGCATGAAGTTAAAGAAATATTAACGCCCGAAGAAGCGTTGTTTATTCGTGAACAATTAAGAGTTAAATTGGAAATGGTCAAGATTTCCTTAGTTCAGCGTAATGAAGTGCTATTTCAATCAAGTTTAGCTGATGTCAAGAAATGGACCGAACAGAACTTTACTAAGAATACTGACGATAGTTTTTTGGCTGACTTAGAGCGCCTAAATATCACTAGGATCAGTAGCCAATTACCCGATATCAGCCTATCTTTAAAAATGATTAAAGATATAGCGACCTTAAGAGTAGAAACAGATAAAGCTATTCAGCCATTAGACGCTATGGTTTCGGTTAAAAAGCCTACGGCAGTTGAATCAAGTAAGCCAGTAGAAACTTTGGTTCCTGCTCAAGCTGTTGAGCCTTCGAAATAAGAGAGCATTGATGAAAAAGTTATTTAATTTTCTAGGTTCTCTGTTTGCAACGATTGCCGTTGCATTGTTGCTTAATTATTGGTTACAGAGCTTTGGCAATCCAGGCTATGTGATGATTGGTATTGGTCATTGGTCGCTAGAGACCTCGTTAGTGATTTTTTCAATTAGCTTGCTATTAGGCTTTTTTGTTTTTTACCAATTGTTTAGATGTATAGGTTGGTTGATTCGATTACCTGGGCATTTGAAAAGCCGAGGTAAAAGCATACGCTTTAATCGCTCTCAAGAAGCCTTGATCGCAGGTTTAGTTGATTCTGTCGAAGGTAACTGGGAAAAAGCTGAAAATATCCTCATTAAACATGCATCGCATAGTGGCGCGCCTTTAATCCATTATTTAACGGCAGCAAGAGCAGCTCAATCCCGTGGAGCCTTCGATAAAAGAGATGAGTATTTGAAGAAAGCGACTGATCATGCGCCCGATTCCGATGTTATTATTGGACTCACTCAAGCGGAGCTTAATTTATCAGGCAATCAATTTGAGCAAGCCTTAGAAACTTTGACTCGACTACATAGCATTGATCCAAACCATGCAAATGTTTTAAAGCTCTTACATCAAACCTATCAGCATGTAGGAGATTGGCACGGTATTAGAAAGCTGATTCCATCCTTGCATAGCCAGCAAATTTTAATGGAAGCCGAAGTTAAGTTGTTGGAGACAGAAACTTACAGTCAGTTACTAAAAGAAGCAGCAACAAACGCTAATATTGTAGACCTTAAAACCTTATGGTCAGAAATACCTAGCTTCATAAAAAACATGCCTAGCATTGCGGCTATTTATTTTGCCGCTATGATTTATGTGGGTGCCGATAATGAAATTGAAGAAGAATTGATAGAAATACTATCCGGCCGCTGGGATGAGACTTTATTAGTTTTGTTTGGTAGCCTGCAGTCCAATAATGTTGTCACTCAGCTAGAAACCGCTGAAAAATGGTCTTATGTACATCAGGACAATGCTGTTTTGTTAGCTGTTATGGGAAAATTGGCTATAAAGTGTGAGGATAGCTTTAAAGCCGAAAGTTATCTGGCTAAAAGTATTGCTGTTGAACCCACTGTGCAAGCTTATCAATTTTTAGGTGATTTATTGTTTGCACAGGGCGATCAGGAAGGTGCTAGCCGTTGTTATAAAAATGGTTTAGAGCTAGCTTCCAGTGAGTTAGTGGCTCGTATAGATAGATTGCCCTCTTAAGTTGTCGCCGTTTTAGATAAGTAGGGTGGGTGGTGGCGCTCACTGCTCACCGTTTTGTCGATATGATGACGGGCAAACCATAAAGCTGTTTGCTCATCCCAAAACGACTGTAGGCCGGAATAAGGCTTTTCGAGCGGAAGCGAGCAAAGCGTTTCCGACATAGGCAGTGCATCTGTGCCGGAAACGCCAGCACGCGCTGCGTTTGGGTGGTCTTATTCTGGCCTACAAATGCTTCTCACCGCTTTTGTTAATATAAAACTGGGCAAACGATAAAGCTGTTTACCCAACTTACTGCCTATATATCTGTTTAATCAAGTATCCCCAGTCTATCGAGTTCCCATGAAATCAATTGATCCTTCTCTTGTACGCATTAATATCAGCGCCTTTTTATTAGCGAGTTTTTTATCGCTTATGTTTGCTAGTTCTGTTGCATGGGCTAAAACTAAAAAACCAGATGTTGTTAGTATGAATGCTACTTTGGAGCTGAATAAAGAGGGCTTACAAGCAAAAATAGAGGCTATCAATAGTCGGCAAGGTTTAGATGAAACACTAAAATCAAAGATATTATCAATTTATCAAGCGGCGCTTGATAACTTAAACAATATTGAAGACTACAAAATTCGCTCTAACGAATTTAATTTAGCAATCAAGCAAGCGCCTGAGCATACTAGGAAGCGTCTTAAAGAAATCGATCAAATAACCATTAAGATTGCAAAACAAAAGCCTGAAGATTTTAATCGGATCCCTACAGAAGAATTAGAACAACGTTTAATTATAGAGAAAGGAAAAATAAGTAACTTAGATGAGCAGCAAAATAAACAAGAAAGCGAGTTATTGCAGCAGCAATCTAGACCACAACTGATCCGTACAGAAACCGTTGTTGCCAGACAAGATATAGAAAACTCACAAAAAAAATTAACCCAACCAGCGGATAGAGCGAGTAATAGTTTAGAAACTGAAGCTAGGCTAGCCAATTTAAAAACTCTAATTGAAGCGCGTACCGCTGAGCTAAAGATGCTGGATATAGAGGCAATTAGTAATCCGTCTCGAGTGGATTTACTTAAAGCCGAGCTTAGGTTGCTGGAATTGCAAAAAAATGCTCTAGCACCGGTTATTACCATCATAGAAAGCTTATTAACAGAGCGTCGTCAGCTTGCTGCGCAAACCATGGAAAATGCGCTAAGTCAGGCTGAAAGTGAATTAGCAGGAAAGCACCCGCTTATCCAATCCTACACCCGAGAAAACATCCAATATAGTCGTGACTTGCAAACCATTGCTACAAAAATTGATAGCTATACCGAGCAAAAAACTAAGTTAGATCAACAAGCCAGTGATTTAGATAGTGACTTCAAGAATGCAGAAAAGAAAATAAGTTTGGCTGGTTTGAGTCCGGCGCTGGGTAAGATTTTGCGTGAACAACGTCGCAATATCACTAGCCAAGATCAATTTAAGTTGCAATCAGAAATCATTCAAGAGGAGACGGCTGTCACCAGTTTAGAGCAATTTAAAATTGAAGACGAATTGAAGCAGTTGTCAGATATTGATACCAAGCTTAAAGAAATCATGGATCTACAAGTTGATCATCAATTGCCTCCAGAGCAACGCATGATGATACAGGCGGAATTACGTGTCTTGCTAAATAGTCAGGAGGATTTATTAAATAAATTATCAGTCGATTACAGCACTTATTTACGTACGCTTGGTGACTTCGATTTTTCTAGGCAGCAAATCTCAGTTATCGCAAATAAATTTGCCTTGTATCTTGACGAAAACCTATTATGGGTCAAAAGTTCAGACCCTATCAATATTCACTATATTGCCAGTCTTTTTCATTCGACCCAGTGGTTATTGTCACCGGCCAATTGGATGTCTTTAGTTAAAGATACTTATAGAATGGTGCAACATAGTCCCTTTTTGATAGCGTTTGGTGTTTTTAGTTTAGTATTGCTCATGCTTTATGAAAAGCAGGCCAAAAAACAGCTGGTTAATATTGCGGTTAAAGTAGGGAAGTTATCTACCGATAACTTTAACTACACCTTGCAAGCTTTAGCCTATACCTTGATATTGGTTCTACCCATACCGATGCTGAGCTATTATTTAGGTTGGTTTTTGAGTGATAGTCTGCATGTTAGTGATTTTAGTAAGGCCATCGGTGAAGGCTTGCAGAGTATTGCTGCTCCAATTATTTTTTTACAGTTCTTCTATCATTTATTTGCAGAGCAGGGTATTGCTCGTAGGCATTTTCAATGGCAAAAACTCACCGTAACTTTGCTTCGTAAACAATTGTCTTGGATACGTTTCATAGCTATCCCTGCTGTTTTTATTATGACCAGTACGCAAGCGTCACGGTTTTCAGTGCATAGTGATAGTATAGGTCGCTTGGCGTTAATTCTTTTACTGTTAGCGATTACCGTGTTTTTCGGCGTGCTGTTAAAACCTAGTAGTGGTATTTTATCGACTGTCATTGCTCATCATCCTGAGGGCAGACTAAGAAAATTTCGTTATGTCTGGTATCCAACGATCATAGCTCTACCGTTAGTGATTATCGGCTTTGCTGCGGCAGGTTATTACTTAAGCGCCTTGGAATTAGAACAAAAATTCATTATCAGCTTACGTTTAGTTTTTGTTGTCATTATTATTCATGCCTTAGTTTTTAGATGGTTGAGCTTAATTAATCGGCAGTTGGCGCTTAAGAATACTCAGAATAAACGTAAAGCGGCTTTGTTGTCGCAAAAGCACCATAGCGCTGCTAGCGATGAACCCATATTGCCAGTTGATGAACAGTTGCTCGATATTCCGAAAATAAATGCTCAAACCATACGTTTACTAAATGTTTTTATTGGACTCACCTTAACCATTGGTTTTTGGATGATCTGGAAGAATATTCTTCCAGCTTTTTCCTTTTTAGAGCATATCGAACTCTGGCAGCATAAGGTTAATATCGATAATCAAGAAAGTTATGAGCCTATCACCATCATTAATCTGATGTTGGCAGGACTATATTTATTTATTACTGTGGTTTCAGTGCGTAATTTTCCGGGCTTGATGGAGCTGATAGTATTTAGGCGTATCTCTATAGAAGCCGGCGGGCGTTATGCGGTTAATCAATTAGCAAAATATATATTAATAACCATAGGCTTTATTAGTGTTGCTTACGAGTTGGGTGGCAGTTGGGCGCAAGTGCAGTGGTTGGTAGCGGCACTCAGTGTCGGTTTAGGTTTTGGTCTGCAAGAAATATTTGCTAACTTAGTGTCAGGGATTATTTTGTTGTTCGAGAGACCCATAAGAGTCAATGATACAGTCACTATTGGTGATATTACGGGTATGGTCAGTCGTATACAAATGCGTGCAACTACCCTGATCGATGCCGATCAAAAAGAGCATGTCGTGCCTAACAAAACCTTTATTACTAGCCAGTTGGTTAATTGGAGTCTCTCTGATGACATTACCCGAGTGGTGATTCCTGTGGGTATTGCTTATGGTTCTGATGTCGATTTTGCTCTTAAAATTATGTTAGATACCGTCATATCTATGCCATTAGTATTAGCAGATCCAGAGCCTTGTGTATTAATGGTTGGTTTTGGTGATAACTCACTTAATTTCTCTATACGGGTTTTTGTTAAGGAAGTTATTAATAGAATGCCTGTTACTCATGAAATTTATAGACGCCTTGAAATAGCCTTGCGAGAACATAAAATAGAAATTCCTTTTCCTCAGCAAGATATCCATATACGTTCTTCAGTGATCGATGTAAAAATTTGAGGATTTAAGTGGCGATAGTATGTTGGTTCAGGTCGCTACCGTCCTAACAGTGTTTCAAGGCAATGATTGTTGGTTAAGAGCATTTGTAGGCCGGAATAAGGCTTTTCGAGCGTAAGCGAGTAAAGCGTTTCCGGCATAGATACTGTTCGAATGCCAGAAACGCCACCTGTTCTTATTGTGTTTCAAGGTAATCAACGTGGAAAAGAGTTGCGCTGCAAAAGTTATGTATAACAACTAGTGCATAGCGTGGTAACGATAATAGTTAGCTTTATACACATACGCCAGACAAAAGTACTTAGGTCTTGTACAATATTAACAGTTTAAACTTTAAAGAGACCAAGACATTGAGCGCACAAAAACCAGATAGCTTAAATTATAAAAGTGCCGGCGTTGATATTGCCGCAGGTAATGAATTAGTTGAGCGCATCAAGCCAATTGCCGCAAGAACAAGAACCGCAGGCGTTATGGCCGGCTTAGGTGGCTTCGGTTCAATGTTCGAATTACCCTTAGATCGTTATAAGCAACCCATTTTAGTTTCAGGTACTGATGGTGTTGGTACAAAGTTAAAGCTAGCCATCGATTTAGGCATACATAATACCGTAGGTATTGATTTAGTCGCCATGTGCGTTAATGACATTATTGTGCAAGGTGCTGAGCCTTTATTCTTTCTGGATTATTTCGCCACCGGTCATTTAGACGTTGAGACGGCGGCAGCGGTGATCGAAGGAATAGGTAAAGGCTGTGAATTAGCGGGTGCTGCTTTAGTCGGTGGTGAAACTGCAGAAATGCCGGGCATGTATGCTGATGGTGAATATGATTTAGCTGGCTTTTGTGTCGGTATTGTAGAAAAAACTAAAGTGCTAGACGGTAGCAAAGTACAAGTTGGCGATAAACTGATAGGTATAGCCTCTTCAGGCCCTCATTCAAATGGCTATTCTCTAGTCCGTAAGATCATAGAACATAGTCAGGCTAAACTCAGTGATGACTTTAACGGCAAAACTTTGGGCGAGACTTTATTAACGCCGACTAAAATTTATGTTAAATCCTTATTAGCTTTATTGGAAAAAGTTCCCGTCCATGCCTTTGCGCATATTACCGGTGGTGGTTTAACAGAAAATTTACCGCGCGTATTGCCCACAGGTATTAATGCAGTGATTGATTTATCCTCATGGGCTTTACCTGATGTTTTTGTCTGGTTACAAGAACAAGGCAATGTCGACTTGGCAGATATGTTGACCACGTTTAATTGTGGTATAGGCATGATTGTTTGTGTAGCCGCTGAAGACGAAGCTAAAACCTTAGCAACACTAACAGCTTTAGGTGAAACAGTTTATGTTATCGGTGAGTTGATCGCCGCTGAAGGTCAACCTGTGGTAATTTACAACTAAATTAGGTTAGTGAAATAACTTAAGCATATTTAGATGCTTATAAGTCATCCTAATAAGGTTTGCACTAGTATGAAGTTATGCTGAGTAAATCCTCTCGATTAATAGCGAGTAGTCGGATGTGAATCACAGATGAAAGATGAGACACTTAATGCTGGTTTATAAGGATGAAAGCTTAGTTTTATAATCCAGCATTTGTCATAGCATGACTGTTGTGTGTCAGGGGATTGGAGTCATGAGTCTTTTTAAAACTCCTTGGTAAGCATCCGGCGTAATCCCGTCAACTCCTCGATAAGGGTTGTCCATAGCAGCAAGAAAAAAATAACATCAGTCCGATAAATAGCGAAAGAATATTTATTTTATTGATATAGCGGTAATTTTATCTTTTTAAGTAACCAATGAAATTTACTTAGATTCAAGTTTATCAATCCGAACCTCGAGATTGTTTATCTTCTCATTTAGTATGGTCACGCTGGTTCTTGCTTCAATGGCTGTTTTTGCGGTGAGGACAAGATCAGCATTTTTGAAAGGTTTGTCGATAAAACGATATAGATTGGCCTCGTTGATGACTCTTATCACTGCTGAAAAATCCCCCTGTCCTGTTAGCATGATTTTGATCATATTAGGGTATTTCATGTGCAGACGCACGAGCAACTCGTCGCCGCGCATACCTGGCATGATGAAGTCAGAGATGACTATTTTAGGTTCATTGCCTTCATTGGCAAGTTCTTCGCAAATCTCGAGTGCCTCTAGGGCACTCTCGGCAATCTCGATACGGCAGGTTTTACCAAGGGTTGAAACTAGCAGATTTCGCATCGCTGTAAGAATAGTTCTGTCGTCATCGACACAGAGGATAATGCTTGGCATAAATGATTTTATCGGATTTGGTGTCTTAATTAATGTTGTATTCTAAGTGCCTAAACCAATGGATTCAAGCCATTTAGCAGCTGTAGGCCGTAATAAGACTTTTCTAGCGTAAGCGAGTAAAGCGTTTCAGGCATAATAACTGCTCCTGTGCCAGAAACGCCATCACGCGCTACTCTTGGGTGGTTTTATTCCGGCCTACAAAAGTTGAATGTGTTTAGTAATCCCAGACCTCTACTTAACGATTAATAAACTACGCTAACTGTGAAATGTAACTAAACAAAATATCATGATGGGTCAAATAAATATTCCTCTAAACTCAATTTATCCATCATACAATTGGGTAATATGTCTAACAAACGGTCAGTCGATAAAATAACTAAAATAGGCTCATTGACTGAGTCAGTCTTAGGTTTAACTAGACCCTCTACCACTGATTTATTTCCTCCTAAATCAGGGATGGCTTCAATATTTGAGAGAGCTATTTCTGGTATTTCACCGAGCTCATCAATTAAAATGCCATAGCGATTATTGGAGTTTGTTACGCTAACAACAATAATTTGCTTGGATTCACTCGGCTTATTATCGCGTTGTAATAAGCCATTTAAATCAAATACTGGGATGCTTTGATCAGCATAAATTAAATAGCCTCGAACGTATTCTGGCATGCTAGGTAATTCAACTATGTTTGTGGTATCAACACTTTCTAGTACACAATTAGAACGGATACCATACCAGCCTTTGCATATATAAAAAGAAGCAATTTCTACAGAATTAACTAGCCCTGTTTGACGTGCAGCATAGCTTTCTGACAGTCTAGTCTTGTTGGTATTCAATTGTTCAGCATTGATAATATGATCTGAAAGTGGTGTCATGACTAAAGCCAGTATGTCGTTGCGATATAAATCATCGGGCCCTTTATATTCTCGATAACCTGCTGACATACAAGAACCAACAGAATAATAACGACCCTTCAAGCTGACAATATTGGTACAGCCTTCAGCAGGCTCTAATTCAAAAAATTCTCGACTGAGTTCCAGTACTTGATCAATTTGGTAGTCAGGGTGGGTGCTGGAAATAATACGGCCTGTTTGATCCGCATATACGGCAAAGGCACCATCGACCACTGAGCCATCCTCTTTGCGAGGTAGGGTTTCGTTGAGCATGGTTTCAAGTTGAGGTTGCGTATCAAAAACGATGGCGATACCACCAATAGGATTATTGCCATCTGGCTGACGAATAGCCGCTGAATAGATATAAGCTGGCTGATTATCATAGAGTGTAGAGGCTGTAAAAGGCGATACGCAGTAGTTTTGAGTATCGGCTAGCCCCAGTGTTTGGCGCACCCAATTACCTTGAAGGTTTTCACCAACTAAATACGTATAAGTAGGGTTTGATACCGCTAGTACGCAGGCATTTTTATCAAAGATTAATAAGTTACTGTAGACGGTATATAGGTTGTTAATCGTACGAAGTATTTCAGTGAGTCGTTGTTGCTGACCTTCATCACTTGATGAGCCTTTAGCTAGTTCTGCTCTAAAGACACTATTTAATGCCCACCAACGGCAATCATTGGCGCGTTCATAAAGATTGCGATCCAGAATATCAATAGCTAAGGCAGATTGGGTTCCACAGTTATAGAGCGCAGAAGAAATCATGGTTTCATAGAGATTGTTAGTGGAATCACTAAAGACCTGGCTGGTACTAATGCCAGTATTTCTAATTTCCCACAATAAAACTTTTGCAAATGAGGCGTTCACCGCAAGCGTGTTACGAGAGATGGATAAATTTCCATTCCATACCGCTCTATTTAATTCACGCTGAATAGTTGAGGCTTTGATAGGGATATTTCGAGATTCTTCACTAAACAAAGTTGATGTCTCTAGCACGCATTTTAAAAGTGTTTTGGGTACGCGTTCTAATTCAAGAGCGGCAGCCATTTCAAAAGCATGATTCAGCGGTGATAAGGCATGGCCTAGCCAGCCTGGCCCCAAGTAACCTTGATATCCTGAAGAGATGGTTGAGGTTGCCAAGTATTCGCGCCCACCAAAACGAACAATCTTACAATCATCTTTGATTACCGTTTCAAGTTTAGCAGCGATTGGGAATTGATATTCATCGCTACTGGCAATCACATAGCCTCTTGGATCTAAGATAGTGATGACGGTCCAGTCATCATCTGCAATCAGGTTGCTGAAAATTCGCTGACATTCATCCTGAAAACGAAAGCAAAGGCAGAGCACACCGACTACTTGAGTTTCATCTTCTGACATGACTCTATAGGAATAAATGAGAGATGATTTTACTTTAGGCTGCAAATCTGTGCTTCTAAAGGTTTCTACATAAGCTTGTTGGGTCGTTAGGGTCTCTTGAATTAGAGCGTCAGTTGAAGCGGTTACTTGGTTTTTGTTATCTAATTGTGCGAGCACTGTGCCATCAGGAGAAAGTAAGATAATATTTTGGTATACCGAATATTTTTTAACATATTCATCGAACCGTCTAGTGATTAAGTCAATATTGAGGCTGTTTATTGAAGGCGATTTAAGTGTCATCGCTTCGGCAAAGGCACGAATGTCATTGTCAGTAGAAAGGAAGCCTATATCTGCTGTACGCTCAAATAAATTCCTAACCAATATATCAATGGCAACACGGGCTTTATAGCCTAGACTCAGTATGGCTTTTTTACGAAGTTCAAGGGCTAATTGATTGATTAATGTTTCTGCTAAAGTATTAAAGTCGTTACGCATACTGGTAATGTCAGTACCAGCACAAAGAAGTTGACCTAATAACGTTAAATTATCATAAACACTTTGAATTTCGCGTAGCTTAGCCTGATCAGTATGAAGGCTGTCCATGAAGCGAGATAAATAAGAGATATCCTTTGATTTTTGAATAGCCGTTAAGTGTTTCATAATGATCCTTAGTAATATAGTATGTTTTATTTATGCAAAATAAATGCCATAAAGGGCTTTATGCATTTAAAAAGATTACAAAGGGAATGGCTATTGCTTACAGGATTAAGGAATAACTCATTAAGATTGTTAATCAACTATCAATATGAAAATATTGATGGTTTTGATGTGTTTCTATGAGGCTTGTGATGTTAAAGATTTGCGACTTTAATTCTGAATTTGCACTATAAATGGGTGTTGCTGCTCTATGATGGTGCAATAATCCTCTTTGAAGGCTCGTCTTTGAGAGAATGTTAAAAATTTAGAATGACTCAATATTGGGCTTTAAGGTTGTTGGGTACTCAATAGAAAACTTGGATTGCCTTTCATTCAATACATGAAGGCAGTAACTAATCCACTTCAATTTTTGGCTATCAACCGTAGTTCGAGCAGATAATTGTTGGTTTGGAGTCCTGAGCCTCAGCTTGGCGATAATGAATCGGACGCTTAGTGTCGAGCTGGAGTTAAATAAAGACAGGAAGCATGATCTAGCGTCTAAGAAAACAGCTAGATCATGCTTAGGTGAGGTAGGTATGAAAGCTTAGGTAATTAACGTTTGCTATCGCTTAGTTCGGTCGGTCTACCCATACATAAACGTAAAAATACCCTTGCCGCCGCGATGCCGTTAATGACAAAAGTAATGGTCAACGGTAGTGCAAACCAAGGGCCAAAATCACTGGCATCTGAGAGTAGTAAATCTTCACCTAAGAATGCGGGTGAAATAGGGAAGCCAACCAAGCCTAAAAAGCTAATAAATAATAACACCGAAAGTGTGGGCTGGGTTTCTGCAAAAGCTCTATAAGTAAAAGGGCTGTCAGCAAAGACAATGTTTTTAAGTAATTTTGATAGCACTATAATGCCTAAAGTCCAAGCAGGTATGATGCCGCTGGCAAAAACTATGATATCAGCCCAGGCGTCTGGGTTTAAAAAACACACCGCAACTCCGGCTAATATTGAGCTAATTCCGATTGCATTCCATACTTTGTAAGGGTTACGTTTTTCACTGAAAGCGCTTAATGAGCTGAGTACCATAAGCATCGAAAGCGGTAAGGCAACATAGTCTTGATCTAAACCAAAGCTCATTAATAAGCCTTCAACCACGGCAAGGCATGCTATGCCGTAAAGTAATTTGATGGTTATAGGTCTACGGTTAATGTTTGAGCCTAATCTCTTGAGTGGCGACCATAATGCCCCGCGAACTAGCATCTCTAAATGACCTTCTTGTAAAGAGAATACATACAGGGTGTTTTGTAAAACTTCAGGCAAGATGTTGCGTAAGGAGGCTGGTAAAGATTCAAATATCGAGCTTTTTGTGATGTTAAAGTCGGCATCGGTCGCACTTTCTACGCGCAGTAAATGTACTACGATAGAAGGTGAGACTAGTAGTTGATAGCAGCGTAAAAAGGCGTTGCCAAAGAAATGCACGAGTACTAAATATTCTAAACCTAGTGCTAATTCCATAAACATAAAGCCTACTTGAGTAATCGAGGCATAAGCAATCTGACCTTTAATATTA
Source organism: Methylococcales bacterium (assembly GCA_003584875.1). GTDB lineage: Bacteria > Pseudomonadota > Gammaproteobacteria > Methylococcales > Methylomonadaceae > Methylobacter_C. Next base: position 15,807 of record QVQD01000151.1, on the reverse strand, counting down.
GATTGAGTTTTTTCAGAAATACTGGCTACGATGACCGTCAATAAGCCGATGATAAGCATGATAAAGCGCGGCAAATAATAGTATGACCAGATTGGTAGCGTTCTCAGTAATAAAAACACCCCCAAATGCACCGACAAAGCCCCATAAAAAATGGCACTGGAGGGCGTAGGTCCTTCCATGGCTCTGGGTAACCAAAAGCAGAATGGAAATTGCGCAGATTTTCCCATAGCCGCAATCAAAATAAGTATTGATATTAATAATAAGGCCGCATAATCGGCTGGAGGTACTGCAGGATTACTAAATAACTCAGCAAATTGGCTAAAGCGTTGGTTTTCGTGGAATAACAGATGGCATAGCCATGCACCTAATAATAAGCCGATGTCACAGAAGCGATAAATAGTATAAGCACGTAAGGCATTTCGTATCGGTTGTACGCGATGCCTATAAAAAGCAATCAACAAAAACGAAGAGATACCGACTATTTCCCAGCCTGCAAATAATATGTCAATAGAGCCAGATAAGATCACGACATTTAGACCAAACACAAAACTAAAAATAGTCATAAAGAAGCGCTGATAGCCTTCTTCACGGTGTAAATAGACTCTGCAATATTTGACGATAATGGAGAATATGGCCCAGATGCAAAATAGATAAACGGCGCCTACTTTGTCCAAATAAAATAAAATTGGAAAGCGATAGTCGCTAGTTTCATACAAGGTGAACCAAGGGTATTCATGGTTAGGGAAGCCGGCGTTGGCCCAGGTTAGTAATAGACCTACTAAACTTAAGCCCATGGCATGGGTACACCAAAAGCTAATGCGAGCGATGCGTTGTTCGTTGTGATCCGATAAGAATATCAAGAAAAAGCCCAGCAAAGGCAAGGCTAAGCTGGTTAAGATTAAACCGTTCATGCGGGGCTCCGATTCAATTGATGGACGGGTATGGTTTTAGTTTGACCAGCCAAAATAGTTGCAGATAATTCTGAAGACGGTACTAGAGTTTCGCTATTGAGGTTAATCGCTTCCCAGCCCTGAGCTGAATATAAAAACTGCTGATGGCTATCAGGATGGCAGGCCACTAATCTAACCCATTCGTTATCTAACCATTCTTTAAGCGCATTTATTCTAGCAATGGCTTTGTCCATAACATTGGTCGATTGTTCGACTACAATCAGTAACCTAGCGGGTTGATGAACTTCGATCATCTGTTGCGGCAAGCCGGTGCGTAAATCACCTTCTACACCGTTTGCAACTCCTAATAGACCGATGACATTGTGTGGCAGTTTAGTACCTGCGCCATAAACAGAGTTATCGATGCGCGAAAATAAGTATTCTAAATTAATGCCACCGCACACAGGAATGACCGCGGATAAAATACGTGCCATGACCTCACCTTGACTATCGGTGTTGGGATCATAAGAATGCAAAAAGGCGCGTCTATCCATGAATAAATCGCGCGTTAATTGCCGTCTTCCAACGATAGCGTATAAATTGTTAGAGTGATTGTATTCTGGACGTGGCTCAAAGATCGATGTGGTGCGTTCTTTGACATGAGTATGAGCAATTTTATTGCTTTGCTGAATGGGCGCTAATTCAAACCAGCGACAACGTTCTGCTGCATTTCGCTCTAAGGCTTCGGTCATGAAGGTTTGAAAAGCCGCAAAGCCAGTGGCAGGGTGTTGTTCTAATAAATGACTATCAAAATAAGTGATTTCATCACGGCTAGTATTATGCATAGCTGCTATAAAACGGGTGCTGTCAGGAATATCAATGCCGCGTTCTCGCAATATGTTGCGTACCTGTTCATTGTTGGCCATCCAAGCAAAGGCTCTGGCATTCGGTGCTCCGGGTTTTCCAGAACAAGCACCGCAATCATAAGCCGCGAAGTGAGGATTATTTACGCTGCTTGAGCCGTGAGCGACTACCACTACTAAAGGCGCAAAGTTTTTGGTTAAGCCAATATTACGCAATAAGCCGCTTAAACGATCGGCCATTTCGGTGAGCGAAAACCCCAGTAAATGGCCGTCTTCATTAGGTAGGTCAGATTCTCTTAATAAATGTAATTGCGAGTGAGCGTCAATTTCGCTCAAGGCGCGAACGTTAGGTAATTTTGCACCTGGTCGAAATACATCCCAAGCCATGCGAGCCGCAAAACCCAAACCTAAGGTTTGCGTGTATAACCAGCCTCTAAATAAAGTATGACCGGTAAAGTGGCCATGACGAGTTTTGCTGAATTTGGTTGTTGGTGCATCATTGCTTGATTCTTTAACTAAATGCTTGGGCGTGATGATATTGGGACATTGAGCGACTGGATAAGCATCATCTAAGCCTTGGTAAAAGAAATCAATGCCGAAAAAGCCGGCTGCACCAAAGGTTTCTACTTGAGGATAGACTTCTTCTAAGTTACGTCTTAAAGAACATTCGCGATCATCGATACAAAATAAGGCTTGGGCAGCCGGTGTCGTCGGATTAGATTGTGAGCTACTTGGTTTTAAGGCTAACAATAGTTCGCTATGTAAAGACCATTCCATGGCTTCATGCCAGACTTTTAAGCGTAAAGGCACTTTAGGGCTAAGCGCACCCTCTTTTAGTAAAGGCGTACCTTTTGGGTGCGGCAACTGAGCAACACAAGCAAAATGAGGACCTTTTTTCTTAAGTAAAGATGCCCATTCCATCAATAACTCTATGGCGATTAATTGTTTAAGCGAGATGTCGCGTCTTGCGAGTAAGGCTTTGGGGTTTTGTTCTATGACGCTCACCATGCCTGACCAGCCTGGGTGAGCTAGCAACATTTCTACGAGATATTGTTCATAAAGCTCTATGTCGCCGACTATTTTTTTCAGGCAATGGCCAATGACTTCTTCCGGTGTTTGTATGAGTTGGTCTTGTACTTGTGGCTCATTAAGCGGATATAGCGGTATTAAACTATTTCTGGCTAAGCGGACAATACAATCCCAGAATGATTCGTTATCATTGGGTAAGCTCCAGCGACTAATGCCTTGATCAAGATAGTTACTGAGCAAGCGAAATAAAATCGGATGAACATGGGAATTAAGATCAACCTCTAGCTGAGTTAGCCAAGCGTTGCGTATGCCATTATTAGTCAGCGACATAGGCGGATAGTGGCCGATATTATCTTTTTCGAATAAGGTCTTGTGTAGTTGATCTTGTTCGTTAGCGTTACAGTCGGCATGGTTTAGCGCCCAGCTAATCGCGTCATTATTGATACGTCCTTCTGAGTATAGCTTTTGATAATCTGATAACGGCAAATAACTACGAGCACCGAATAGTTTGGCTGCAATGGCGACGCCTTCATGAAAAGGGTGGTGCTGAAAGGCGTGTAAGGTATTGTGGTGGATAAAGTCTTTAATAGGACCTTGGGCTGGTAACCAGTGAGCAATATGCTCTATGCAGGCATCTAAATTAAACTCAGCAGTTGTTAAGCTATCAGATGCTGTTTGTGGAGTAGGTTGATTATGAGCCATGTTGTTATTCGTTAACCTCGGCATTGTTTTGTTTTAAATCTTGCTAAACAATTATGCATGAATTATGCCAGAGCGTAGGCTGTATAAGATTATGTGCGGTGATATAGGCTAGGAATTTTGATAAGTAGTTGATTGTATAAGTTGATAGCTTAAATAATCAGCGAGAGATTTTTACTTTGCTTGAGTTACTTTAGTTTATTGATATTGCTGATAGCTGCTAGTTCTCCATTGTAGTTTAAATAAACCTACGAACATGGTTGTAAAGCCCCTATTTTGGTAAAGCTAGTTTAAGATGGTAAGTTAGTGAGACGAATAATGATGGTTCTATGTGAATCGTAGTGGGTAAATTAAAAGTCAAGTTAACTAACCATAAAACAATCGTAATTTTTAATAGTGCGGATTTCAGTAAAAAAATTAACATACATTATTTACAAGACTACTATATGTCGGTCTTCATATTGCGTAACAAGCTGATTTTAATTTATTTTATAAGTTTTAAAAGGAGTAATTAAAAAATCGTAATTTAAGATATCCATATGACATTTTTCACATTTTTATGCTCATCAATTCGTTATAATTAAAATAAATACTTGTTGACAAAATTTTTACCCACTACGATTCACATAGAGCCATAATGATAAAGGCTGCTTTAATAAAGAGCCTTTTATCGGGGGTTGGATCTCTTATGAGGCTGTGAAAGTATTATGAAAATAAGGCAAAAACAACGTTTTTCAATTTTGTAAATCATTGTTTTTATTTAATGTGGGAGAGGCTTTAGCCTCGTATTTGAGGCTAAAGCCTCTCCCACAAAAATACTTTCACAGTCTTGTCAGCCCTTAAATAAAAATAGCTTCCTTATTCTTCAGACTTGAAAGGCACACTTGTTGCTTTATTTATTCTTATCTCTTCTTTAGGTTCACCTTAATGAAATTAATGACGCTATGAATACCGTTTTTTACCATCCAGCAAAGTTACGTGCGCTGTCGTTCTTAGGTTTGCTATTGTTGGCGCTGGCTATATTGGGCGGTATGATCTGGCGTAATTTTCATCATTTTGAAACGGTCGTATCTTATGTAAATTATTCTCATCGTATACAAAATGTATCCGTTAATTTACAGCAGTCCTTGATGGACTATGTGACGGAAACTGTACCCGAATCTCAGCCTTCAGATTTGGCTAGAGCATTAGCTGAAATGAAAATGTTGATGGCGGATAGTCGCTATTTATCTCCACCTAAAAATCTTGCCGAATTAGAAGAGGTGGCTCGATTACTTGCTGATGTAAACAGCTTAGATAAGGCTCAGAAACATGTTCATTTGAAGCAGGCACTAGATGTGATGAGCAAAATGCTAGAAGAAGAAGGTCTGCGGAGAGAAGCCTTATTAGAAGATATTAATTTAGACACACAAACCGAGTTGTATATCGCCTCAATTACCTTCACGTTGCTTTTATTGGGTGCGTTGTTATTTTTATACCGACGTATCTTACATCCTTTAAATGATCTTAGGCAGTTGTTAGAGCGTTTAACCGATGAAAACTATACCCCGATTACAACCTATCATTTGGATCCATTGTTGGTTCCAGTTTTTAATAGTTACAATGAAATGGTCGTGCATTTGGCTGAACTTGAAGAAGCTAAACGCTTATATGCCCAGTCTTTACAGCGCGAAGTCAGGCTGGCCACGCAAGCTCTATTGGAACAGCAAAATAGTTTAGCTAGAGCTGAACGGTTAGCGGCTATCGGTGAAGTCGCTGCAGAGTTAGCTCATGAAATACGTAATCCGCTGGCAGGCATACAAATGGCCTTTAATAACTTACGCCGTGAAATTGAGGATGTGAATCAGTGCGAGCGTATGGATTTAATTAGCGATGAATTGAAGCGTTTGGCCAGATTACTTAACGATATGCTTAATCAAAGTAAGCACACTCCAGAAATAGCCAGTCATTTTGATATGGTGAAATTGATTGGGGATTTATTGACCTTAACGCGCTATCAGATTGCTGAAACTATCGTGTTGACTTGCGATACACCCGAACGCTTAATGGTCGATTTGCCTCAGAGTGGTATGCGCCAAGCGTTATTAAATTTGATATTGAATGCGGCCGATGCTTTGGAAAATGAGCTGGGTTCAATATGCATTAAAGCCAGTCAGTCTCCTCAAGGTTTGAATATTGAAGTCTGTGATGATGGTCATGGATTTTCTCAAGATATGCTGAGTTATGGTATACGTCCGTTCCGAACTAGCCGTGCCAGAGGCACCGGCTTAGGTTTGGCGATGGTGCAACGTTTTGTTAAAGACTCCGGTGGTACGATTAAGCTAAGTAATCAACAGCCTCATGGTGCCTGTGTCAAGGTATTATTGCCCAAAGAATGTCTTGCTAAGGAATGAGCATGAAATACTATCATCTAGTCACATCCAACTACCCACTTTGTAAAAGCGGGGAGGCTCTTTTTCTTTAAAGTTCAGAGAAGAATATGATCGTTCCCCCCCACTGAAAAATTGGGGCTAGGGGGGATTTTTAAAATTATTATGCTCAACTATGTCGTAAGTATTGCTAAGGACTCATTATGATAGAAACATTACTCATCATTGAAGATGAAAAATTACTGGGCTCAGAGTTATCTAGGCATTATCGAACTTTGGGATGGGAAGTGGTGTTGGCAGATAGCTTAGCTGTCGCAAAGACCTTATTACTTAACATGCGCATTGAGCCTTTACTCATACTATCTGATATGAATTTACCGGATGGCAATGCTCTGGATTTTATGGAGGAAGTTAAGACGCAAGTCAGTTATGCTGAATGGTTGTTTTTAACTGGATACGGAAGTGTGCCTGATTCAGTAAGAGCTTTACGACTGGGAGCTTATGATTTTTTAGAAAAGCCCTGTGACTTGGAGCGCTTAGATTTGGTTGTGGCTAGTGCTGCGCGCAGTGCTTCAATTCAGCGTCGAGTCATTGATCAAACTAAGCAAAGTTATCGACGTTATTCCCCTGAGGCTTATGTAGGTCATAGTCAGCAAGCTCTAGGTATACGTCAATTATTGGCTAAACTGACCCAAGTACCCTTTAGCGCTTTAATCATAGGAGGCGAAAGTGGAACAGGTAAGGGCTTAGCTGCACGGATTTTACATTACGGTGGGCCTCGCGCTCAACAGCCTATGATAGAGGTTAATTGCGCGGCTTTACCTAGAGAAATATTGGAATCGGAATTATTCGGTCATGAGTCAGGTGCTTTTACAGGCGCTTCTGGACGTCATCGGGGCTTATTAGAGCAAGCCGATGGCGGTACTTTGTTCATGGATGAAATCGGCGAAATGCCTTTAGATTTACAAGCAAAGTTGTTAAAAGCCATCGAAGATCATAAAGTTCGGCGTTTAGGTGGTGAAAAAGAAATCAGTATCGATGTGCAGATCGTTGCCGCCAGTAATCGTGATCTGGAGCAGATGTCTCAAGAGGGTAGTTTTCGAATTGATTTATATCATCGTTTAAGCGTCTTTAAGGTTATTTTGCCTCCCTTACGCGAAGCGGTTGAGGATCTGGATGAGTTAGTACCTTTATTTGTTGCTGAGTACAATGCTAAAGCCGGTCGGCAGGTTAAAGACATTCCTTTAGAGGTCTGGCGTAAGCTTAAAGCACATCATTGGCCAGGTAATGTTAGAGAATTACGTAATGTCATTGAGCGTTGTGTTTTATTTTCTGATGGCGCGACATTTCCTGGGCAATGGCTGCAATTGCCCGGATTGCATACTGCCAGCAACGCCATAGATACCGAATCGATGGCAGACCTTACTCAAGCAGAGGTGAGTGCCGCCGGTATTTATTTGCCTTTAGATGGCAACATGGCTTTGGATGATATGGATAAATTCATTATTAAAACCGCTTTAGAACGCGCAAATAATAACTTAACTGCCGCCGCTAGAGCCCTAGGCGCAACTAGAGAAACCCTACGTTATAGAGTCCGTAAATATAATCTTAAGACTGAGGATTAAATTTTAATAAAACTGCAATGCTGGTCGTGGTTTGCAAACCCGATCGAAACGTTTAGATGTGTTTGCAACAAGTGATTAGAGTAGCGCGCCTTTGCTCGTTATAATGCGAAGCTGTTATGAGCTAATAACTATCCACACGTATTTAAACAGGACAATACAATGACAAGTACCCAACAACGCGCCGAACTACAACGCCAAATTTGGCAAATTGCAAATGAGGTACGTGGCTCAGTAGATGGCTGGGATTTTAAGCAATATGTACTCGGTACCTTGTTCTATCGTTTTATTAGCGAAAATTTTGCCAGTTACATTGAAGGCGGTGATGAAAGCGTTAATTATGCCATGCTCCCCGATGATGTCATCACCACAGAAATTAAAGACGATGCCATTAAAACCAAAGGTTATTTTATTTACCCCAGCCAACTGTTTGCAAACATTGCTGCCAATGCCAACAATAACGCTAACCTCAACACCGATTTAGCCGCTCTATTTTCTGCCATTGAAAGCTCGGCCAATGGCTACCCCTCTGAATCAGACATTAAAGGTTTGTTTGCTGATTTTGATACCACCAGTAACCGTCTTGGCAATACCGTTGCCGACAAAAACACCCGCTTAGCCTCTGTACTTAAAGGCGTAGAAAAACTAAGCTTTGGCAATTTCGAAGAAAGCCATATCGACCTGTTTGGCGATGCCTACGAGTTTTTAATTTCTAACTATGCCGCCAATGCCGGTAAATCAGGGGGCGAATTTTTCACTCCGCAACATGTGTCCAAGCTGATTGCCCAGTTGGCCATGCACAAGCAGGCCACCGTCAATAAAATTTACGACCCAGCAGCAGGTTCAGGTTCATTGTTACTGCAAGCCAAAAAACACTTTGATGCCCATATCATTGAAGATGGTTTTTTTGGTCAAGAGATCAACCACACCACTTACAACCTTGCGCGTATGAATATGTTTTTGCATAACATTAACTACGATAAGTTCAATATGGCGCTGGGCGACACCCTGAGAGATCCGCGTTTTGGCGATGATAAACCTTTTGATGCCATTGTCTCTAACCCGCCTTATTCGATAAACTGGATAGGCAGCGACGATCCCACTCTCATTAATGATGAACGCTTTGCGCCCGCAGGTGTCCTAGCTCCAAAATCTAAAGCCGATTTTGCTTTTGTGCTCCATGCCTTGAGTTATTTATCCAGCAAAGGTCGCGCAGCTATTGTCTGCTTCCCCGGTATTTTTTATCGTGGTGGTGCCGAGCAGAAAATCCGCCAATATTTGCTAGATAACAACTATGTAGAAACTGTTATTTCTTTAGCGCCCAACTTATTTTTTGGCACCACCATTGCAGTCAATATCTTGGTGCTTTCCAAACACAAAGCCGACAACACAACCCAGTTTATCGACGCAAGCGCCCTATTTAAAAAAGAAACCAATACCAATACCCTCAGCGATGAACACATCGCGCAAATAATGACCGCGTTTGATGATAAGGCAGACGTTGAACACTTTGCAAAATCAGTGGAATACGACGCGATAGCCGCCAACGACTTCAATCTATCAGTAAGCTCCTACGTCGAAACCAAAGACACTCGCGAAGTGATTAATATTACCAAGCTAAATGCCGAACTTAAAACCACAGTAGCCAAAATTGACCAGCTACGCGCTGACATTGATGCCATTGTTGCCGAGATTGAGGGAGATTAAAGGAATGAGCAAAAAGAACTCCCCAACGCCCACTATTCGCTCGTCGGCGGCAGAATACCTTACCTTTGTCGCAGCCAGCGCTGAGGGTGGTGTCGAAGCTATTTATGCGGATGAAGATGTTTGGTTGAGCCAGAAAATGCTGGGCGTTTTGTATGATGTAGAAACCCATACCATTAACTATCATTTAAAAAAAATATTCACAGATAGTGAACTGGAAGAAGATGCAGTTATTCGAAATTTTCGAATAACTGCCCAAGATGGTAAAAGCTATAACACCCAGCACTATAATCTCTCTGGTATCATCGCTGTTGGTTACAAAGTCAATTCCGAGCGTGCCGTACAGTTCCGCAAATGGGCAACAGGCATTATCAAGGAATACACCATCAAAGCCTATGTCATGGACGATGAGCGCCTTAAAAATGATGGCTCTATTCTTGGAAAAAAATATTTTGAAGAGCAGCTTGAGCGTATTCGTGAAATACGACTTAGCGAACGCAAGTTCTATCAAAAGATTACCGATATTTACGCATCGTCTATTGATTACGATGTAACAGCTATAGCCACCAAACGCTTTTTTGCGACCGTACAAAACAAATTGCACTGGGCAATTCATGGGCAAACCGCTGCCGAAGTGGTTTACAGCCGAGCCGATGCTGAAAAAACCAACATGGGTTTAACAGCATGGAAAGATGCACCTAAAGGAAAAATTCAAAAGTTTGATGTCAGCATTGCAAAAAATTATCTGACTGACCATGAAATTGCCCAATTACAAAGGCTGGTCAACGCCTATCTGGATATTGCCGAAGATATGGCAGAAAGACAGATACCCATGACTATGGCCGATTGGGAAGAGCGCCTGAATCGTTTTATTGCGGCCACCGATAGGGATATTTTGCAAGACGCTGGTAAAGTCAGCGCCGAAATCGCCAAAGCGCACGCGATAAGTGAATTTGAAAAATACCGCATTGTGCAGGATCGCCTGTACGAATCCGATTTTGATAAGGCAATCAAAGCCATAGAGAATAAAGGAGATAACGCATGAGTCATGCGAAATTTATGGAGAAATTGCTTGAAGGCGTTGAGGTAGAGTGGAAGGCTTTGGTAGAAGTAGCAAAAATAAAACATGGTAAAGATTGGAAAAGCTTAGGTATTGGGAATGTGCCAATTTATGGCTCGGGTGGAATCATGGGGTATGTTGATACTTATTCATATGATAAGCCAACAGTATTAATTCCTCGCAAAGGTTCAATTACAAATATTTTTTATGTTGAATCACCATTTTGGAATGTTGACACAATTTACTATACCGAAATTGATGATACGAAAATTATTCCTAAGTTTTTTTATTATCACATGAAAACTATTAACTTGTTGGAGTTAGACACTGGCGCAGGCAGACCAAGTTTGACGCAAGCTATTTTAAATAAAATAGAAACCCCCGTTCCACCCCTAGCTATCCAAGCTGAAATAGTCCGTATATTAGACGCATTCTCCGAGCTTACAGCCGAGCTTACAGCCGAGCTTACAGCACGCAAAAAGCAATACAACTACTATCGCGACCAGATGTTAAGCTTTGAAGAAGGTCAAGTTGAGTGGAAGCCTTTGCAAAAGGTGGCGGAATATGAACAGCCAACAAAGTATCTTGTTAAAACGACTAACTATAGAGATGATTTTGAAACGCCAGTTTTAACCGCCGGCAAAACTTTCATCCTTGGTTACACAGATGAAACAAACGGAATTTATGAAGCGTCAAAAACCCCTGTTATCATTTTTGATGACTTCACAACAGCCAACAAGTGGGTAGATTTTGATTTTAAAGCTAAATCGTCAGCGATGAAAATGATTACGTCAGTTGATGAATCTAAAGTTTTGTTGAAATATATCTATTATTGGTTGAATACCTTGCCAGATGAACAAGCTGATAGCGATCACAAGCGTCAATGGATTAGTAATTTTGCCAACAAGCAAATCCCCATTCCACTACCTGCGGAACAAAACCGCATCGTCGCCATATTAGATAAATTTGATGCCCTCACAAACTCAATCACCGAAGGTTTGCCACGCGAAATTGAATTGCGCCAACAGCAATATGAATATTACCGAGACTTGCTGTTGAGCTTTCCCAAAGTAGAAGGAGAAACTGCGTTGAGAATAGGTCAAGGATGATGGACATTAAAAACACTGACTTATCTAGCCAACATGACTTTGTCGATGTATTAAGGCATATTCAACAAGCGCGGCAGAAGGTTTTTGCCCAAATCAATACGACCCTCATCGACTTGTATTGGCAAATTGGTCAAATCATTAGCCATAAAGTCAGTGCAGAAGCCTGGGGTAAAGGCGTTGTAACTGAGTTAGCCGCATTCATCGCTCAGAAAGACCCTGAACTCAAAGGCTTTAGTGATAAAAACTTGTGGCGCATGAAACAGTTTTTTGAAACCTATCAGGCAGATGAAAAACTCTCGCCACTGGTGAGAGCATTACCTTGGACGCACAACACGATTATTTTCTCTCGCTGCAAATCTGCCGAAGAGCGTGAATATTATTTAAATATGTGTATCAAAGAGCGATATTCAAAGCGAGAATTGGAGCGCCAGATTAACACTTCTTACTTTGAACGCACGATGCTAGGTAATCAAAAACTCTCAGCAGTGCTGAGAGAATTGCATCCCGATATTAGTAATACCTTGAAAGACAGCTATGTATTGGAGTTTTTGGGTTTGCCTATGCAACACAATGAAAGTCATTTGCAAAAAGCCTTAACTCAGAATATGAAACAATTTATTCTTGAACTAGGGCGAGACTTTATTTTTGTAGGCGAAGAATATCGCTTACAAGTAGGCAATCAAGATTTTTTTATTGATTTGCTATTCTTCCATCGTGGCTTGGCGGCATTGGTCGCATTTGAATTAAAAATTGGCAAATTTAGTCCTGAGCATTTAGGGCAACTAAATTTTTATCTTGAAGCCTTAGACCGTGATGTGAAAAAACCGCATGAAAATCCAAGCATAGGTATTTTGCTATGCCGAGATAAAGATGAAGAGGTGGTGGAATACGCACTATCACGCAATTTATCACCCACGCTGGTGGCTCAATATGAATTACAGTTGCCTGATAAAAAACTAATTCAGGCTAAACTACATGAATTATCTGAAAACGGCTATTTGGAAGTAAATTAATGAACGAATATAAAACGATTGCTGAATCAAACAACTTCATCGTTCTGGATAAATACACTAAGTGTTCGCAAGTCAATGAAGCCTATCAAAGTGAATACGACTTAGAACGTGAGTTTATCGAGGACTTGGAAAACCAAGGCTATGACTATCTGCGTGATGTAAATACGGCTGAGAAAATGCTGGCGAATGTGCGGGAGCAGTTACAAACCCTTAATAATTTGCGGTTTTTAGAGGCTGAATGGCAGCGTTTTGTTGAGGGCTACTTAGATAAGCCCAGTGATAACAGCCTCGATAAAACTCGTAAAATACATGACGACTATATCTATGATTTTGTCTTTGATGATGGGCACATCCAAAACATTTACTTATTGGATAAGAGAAATATTGCGCGTAATAAAGTGCAGGTGATTAGACAGTTTGAACAAAAAGGCACGCAGGCTAATCGCTACGATGTCACTGTTTTAGTAAATGGTTTGCCCTTAGTCCATATCGAGCTAAAAAAACGCGGTGTGGCTATTCGCGAAGCTTTTAACCAAGTACACCGTTATAGCAAAGAAAGTTTTAATTCAGAACATTCATTGTTTAAATATTTGCAGATTTTCGTTATTTCAAACGGTACCGATTGCCGTTATTTTGCTAATACCACTAAGCGGGATAAGAATAGTTTTGACTTCACCATGAATTGGGCGAAGTCAGATAACGCCTTGATAAAAGACTTAAAAGATTTTACGGCTACGTTTTTTCAGAAAAACACCTTGTTGAATGTGTTGCTGCATTATTCGGTGTTTGATGTAAGTGATACTTTGTTAGTCATGCGTCCCTACCAAATTGCTGCGACCGAGCGTATTTTGTGGAAAATAAATAGCGCTTATCAAGCAAAAAACTGGAGCAAGTTGGATGGGGGTGGCTATATTTGGCATACCACGGGCTCGGGTAAAACCTTGACCAGCTTTAAAGCGGCACGCTTGGCGACTGACTTACCTTTTATTGATAAAGTTTTTTTTGTTGTTGACCGTAAAGACCTCGATTATCAAACCATGAAAGAATATCAGCGCTTTTCGCCCGATAGTGTCAATGGTTCAGACAGTACCGCAGGGCTTAAGCGTAACCTTGATAAAGATGACAATAAAATCATTGTTACCACGATTCAAAAACTCAATAACTTGATAAAAGCTGACGGCGATTTGCCTATCTACAGCAAGCAAGTCGTGTTTATTTTTGATGAGGCGCACCGCTCACAATTTGGTGAGGCCCAAAAAAACTTAAAGAAAAAATTCAAAAAATTCTACCAGTTTGGTTTTACGGGGACGCCTATTTTTCCACAAAACGCCTTGGGTGCTGAAACCACCGCCAGCGTGTTTGGGCATGAATTGCATTCTTATGTGATTACCGATGCAATTCGCGATGAAAAAGTGTTGAAGTTTAAAGTGGACTACAACGATGTACGGCCACAGTTTAAGGCGCTTGAAACTGAACAAGATGAGAAAAAATTATCTGCGGCGGAAAATAAACAGGCATTATTACATCCCGACCGTATCCAAGAAATTTCACAGTATCTTTTAAATAACTTTAAGCAAAAAACCCATCGTCTACAAGCTAATGGTAGAGGCTTTAATGCCTTATTTGCTGTGAGCAGTGTCGATGCCGCCAAACTCTACTATGAATCGTTTAAGCAGTTACAGAAAGACAGCCCTAATCCACTTAGGATTGCGACCATCTTCTCTTTTGCGGCCAATGAAGAACAAGAGGCTGTAGGCGATATTTCAGATGAAAGCCTTGAGCTCACCGCAATGGATAGCAGTGCTAAAGAGTTTTTAACGTCGGCAATAGATGACTATAACGCGCTGTTTAAAACCAATTACGGCGTTGATAGTGATGCCTTTCAAAATTACTATCGTGACCTTGCTATGCGGGTAAAAAATCAAGAAGTGGATTTGCTTATTGTCGTGGGCATGTTTTTAACAGGCTTTGATGCACCCACCTTAAACACCTTATTCGTGGATAAGAACCTGCGTTATCACGGTTTGATTCAAGCTTATTCACGCACTAATCGTATTGTTGATGCCACCAAGACCTTTGGTAATATCGTCACCTTCCGTGATTTAGAACTAGCGACAATAGATGCCATTACCTTATTTGGTGACAAAAACACCAAAAATGTGGTGCTAGAAAAAAGCTATAAAGAATATATGGAAGGCTTTACCGATGTGGCAACGGGTGAAGCACGTCGTGGTTATTTGGAGGTGGTGAAAGAATTACAACAACGCTTCCCTAATCCTGATGACATCGTTAAAGAAAAAGATAAAAAAGACTTCGCTAAATTATTTGGTGAATATCTGCGTGTCGAGAATGTGCTGCAAAACTATGACGAATTTGCGGGGTTAAAAGCCTTACAAGGCTTAGATATCACCGACCCTAAAGCCGTAGAGGCTTTTAAAGCTAAGCACTACCTAAATGATGAAGATATTGCCGATATGCAGGCGATTAAAGTGCCAGCGGAACGTACTATTCAAGACTACCGATCAACTTATAACGATATTCGCGATTGGCTACGTCGTGAAAAATCCGGCAATGAAAAAGACAGCTCCAGCATTGATTGGGATGATGTGGTGTTTGAAGTTGATTTGCTCAAATCACAAGAGATTAATCTGGATTACATTCTGGAATTGATTTTTGAACACAATAAAAAGCTTAAAGATAAATCGGCATTGCTTGATGAAGTCCGCCGTTTGATTCGTGCCAGCATTGGCAATCGAGCCAAAGAAAGTTTAGTGGTAGATTTTATTAACCAAACCAACCTGGACAATATTCTCGATAAAGCTAGTATTATCGAGGCTTTCTTTAGTTTTGCTCAAACTGAACAACAACGTGAAGCAGAAGAATTAATTTTTGATGAAGGTCTGAATGCAGAAGCGGCCAAGCGCTATATCACTGCATCGTTAAAACGTGAATATGCCAGTGAAAATGGTACTGAGCTCAATGCAATTCTTCCTAAAATGAGTCCACTTAATCCGCAATATTTAACTAAAAAACAAAGTGTTTTTCAAAAAATTGCCGCTTTTGTAGAGAAGTTTAAAGGCGTGGGTGGACAGGTTTGATTCAAGGTCATTGAATCTCCCCCTAAACCCTCTTTTCCAAAGCATAGGTATCTACATAAATAATTGTTAGCATTCCCACGCGCGAACGATAACATTGTGCTGAAGATCGTAGGGGCGTATTGCATACGCCCTATAAAATAAGCTCTATAACATTGGACTTTCGATGTTGGGCGTATGCAATACGCCCCTACGGTGTTTTTTATCGCTTCCACGCCGATAAGAAACTTGTGTAGATACCTATGCTCCTTAATAGAGGGGCTGCCTTAACTTGTAGGCCGGAATAAGACTTTACGAGCGTAAGTGAGTAAAGCGTTTCCGGCATAGGTATCGATCCTATGCCGGAAACGCCAT
>QVQD01000072.1 GCA_003584875.1 Methylococcales bacterium | reverse complement strand
ACATAAAAGCTTGACTTTGGTCTGTGACGCTAAGCGTCACTGCCCAGAGTTAAAGGTAAGAAAAAAAGTTTCAGTTGTAGGGGCGACAGATTCGCCCAGTAACGGTCGGGTTAGCGTAGTGTATTCCGACAAGATAATCGACAAAATGTCGGGTTACGCTAACGCTAACCCGACCTACATAAAAGCTTGACTTTGGTCTGTGACGCTAAGCATCACTGCCCAGAGTTAAAGGTAAGAAAAAAAGTTTCAGTTGTAGGGGCGAATTCATTCGCCCAAGTAATCCGATGTTCCAAGATACAGGGCGAATCTGTCGCCCCTACAAATGCTCAACTTTGCGCAGTTAAGTAGTCGGGTTAGCGTAGTGTAAACCGACACAATCGACTGTCATATTGCCCTCAACTAATTATGGACTTAAGGATTGACAATGCTTATAGGCGTTTGATTTCTCGATGCAATTATGTTTCAACGATATTACTTGCTATAGTTCGGATAGGGTGGAAAACGCAATAAAACTATTGCACCTTACGTTTAATCTTGGTTTCAATTAACGCTTGTCATCTATGCAGGTGTTTTTCTATGAGTCATAAATCGAGCATTTAGTATATAATCTGATTCAGTCATTATCCCCAGCATTACAAAAATCACTGTTAACCATTCATCGTCCGTATTTACGGTATTCAGTTTTTCCATTTTATGGTTATTATTTTAAGGAATTGTTATGTTTAAAAAACACTTAATTACTCTAGCGGCATTGACTAGCTTAGGACTTTTTTCATCTGTTTATGCTGATGATAGCGCTGTTGATAAAAGGTGGTATGTCGCACCTTATGGCAACTTTATTCAACCTGGCGGCGACCGCAATTCTGAAGTGGGTTGGGGAGGTGGCATGAGTGTTGGTAAAATCTTTAATGAACATTTCAATGTGGAATTAAAAGGATTCTATCAAGGTTATGATGGCGCTAATAAAAATGGTCGCTGGGATATTACTGGTGGAAGCGCTGAGATTCAATACTATCTTTCGCGGGGTACCTTCTCTCCCTATAGTGTCATTGGTTTAGGCGGTATAAACTCTAACCATAATGAAT
Source organism: Methylococcales bacterium (assembly GCA_003584875.1). Taxonomy (GTDB): domain Bacteria; phylum Pseudomonadota; class Gammaproteobacteria; order Methylococcales; family Methylomonadaceae; genus Methylobacter_C. The sequence continues at coordinate 34,481 of QVQD01000072.1, read as the reverse complement.
ATAATGGAGTTGGTTTTATTGGAGAAGCTGGCGCAGGAGCAACTTACGAAATCAATGATAATTTCTTGGTTCGAAGTGATGTACGCTATCGTTACAATAATAATTTGGGTGCTAACCTACAACAAGGTACCAATGAATTTAATGACGTAGTTGTTAATATGGGTTTTGTAGTTCCTTTTGGCTCAAAGCCTAAGCATGTTGTTGCTCAAAGTCCGGCACCAACTCCTGCTCCAACACCCGTTGTTCAGGCGCATACCACAGATTGCTCGGCATTAGATACTGATCATGATGGTGTTAATGATTGTGCAGATCAGTGCCCTAAGACTCCTGCTGGTGCACATGTTGCCATTAATGGTTGCTGGACTGTTGATGTTAAGTTTGACAATGACAAAGCAATTATCAAACCTCAATATTTTAAAAATCTTGATAATGCCGCTTTAATCATTAGAAACAATCCTGATTTAAATATCGAAGTTCAAGGACATACTAGTAAAACAGGGGCTTTGAAACACAATATAACTTTATCTGAAAACCGTGCTTTAGCGGTTAAAAAGTATTTAGTCCATGACACTCATTCACCACACATGACTACACAAGGTTATGGCTGGACTCGTCCTATCGATACTAATGAGACTGAAGAAGGTCGTAGTAATAATCGCCGTGTTCAATTAGAAATAGATGGTAATCGATCTAAATAAGTTGTGATGTGGGTATCTATACAAATCATTGACAGCATTCACACACAAGAACGCTAAAACTATATTGATAGCCCTTAGGGGAGTATTGCATAAGCTTTTATAAATGGGCTTGTGCAATATGCCCTTACGGTGTTGTTTTATCGATCCACGTCGATAGAGAACTTGTTTAGTTAATGTAGACTTACGTTAATATTTCTTCGTTGTTTCAACTAAATATTAAAAGATTTTTGATGTTTTTGATTAATGTTGTTGGCTTATGAGTTACATGTTGTGCGCCTACCCATGAGCTTACGTCAGAAAATTATTGCTCGTATTTTAATCTCTACTCTGTGCATGTTAGTGTTGGGTGGGGCATTAGCTATTTGGCAAGCGAGACAATCAATTGCTAAAGAAGTAGATGCTTCGATTCATTTAGCCCTGCAATTAGTCACTTTAGGTGTCTCGGATGCGCCTGTATTTCAAGAAGCTGATGATTTGTCACATTTCAGTGCTTTGCACCAAACTCGCCACCTGAGTATTCAACTCCAAAAGCCAAATGGCCAGCTAATTCAGTTTGCAGGTGACAAACTACCCAGTAATCCAAAAGAACTTCCTCCATTATGGTTTATCCACTTAGTACAGAGTGATTTTCCTATAGTTAAACATGAGATAAAAACAAAAAAAGGTGATCTGTTAACTCTACTCATTCAAGCTCAACCCTTAGACGAAATTACTGAAGCATGGCAAGAAAGTGTAGAGTTTTTCGTTTCAATATTACTCTTAACAATACTGACTTTTGTAGCGGTTAACATGGTATTTAGAAAATCATTTACTTGCATAGGCATTATCGTTGATGCTTTAGCTGAAATTGAAAGTGGCCAATATCAGCAACCAATACCTACTTTCGCTATTGCTGAGTTTGATAAAATCGCAACAGCTGTTAATCATATGATGCTGGAGTTGGAAAATACTAGGCAAGAAAATAGAGCCCTGACTCAACACACATTAGCTATACAAGAAGATGAACGGCAACGATTATCCCAAGAACTTCATGACGAATTAGGTCAATCTTTAACCGCTATTAAAGTGATGGCTGTGACGGTTGCACATCCAAAAGCAGACATTAATAAAATTTCCAGTTCTATCACAAGTATCTGTAATCATCTGATGAATGTGGTGCGTTCTATGATGCAACAACTTCATCCTTTAGTGCTAACAGAATTAGGCTTAAAGGCGACACTGGAGGATCTGGCTCATCATTGGTCTGAACGTAATCCAGAACTCGCTGTAATTATCAGTTGTCATGATGAAGTAGATTACCTTGATAAATCCATTGCTATACAAGTATTCAGAATTATACAAGAATGCCTAACTAATGTGATTCGTCACTCAGAGGCGCAGCAGGTTACTATCAATTTAGAATTGCAAGAGCTTCCTAAATCCATGTTATTTTTAAAAGTTCAGGATAATGGTCAAGGTTGTAATCTTAGTTTAATTAGCCATGGTTTCGGTTTTTTAGGTATGAAGGAGCGGGTAAAATCACTTAATGGAGATATTACTATTCAATCAAAAATAGGTGAGGGCATGACATTATCCGCATGGATTCCACTAACATGACAGAAAAAATAAAGATTATTCTTGTTGATGATCATGCCGTCGTTAGGGCTGGTTTTCGCATGTTATTAGCGACCGGCGATACAATTGAAGTGATCAGTGAAGCAGCAAAAGGTGAAGAAGCTATTGGGCAATATCTTAATTTAAAGCCTGATATTTTAGTGATGGATTTGTCGATGCCCGGAATTGGCGGTTTAGAAACGATACGTCGTATAGTCCAGCGAGACAGCGATGCTAAAATTTTGGTATTTAGTGTCCACCACCAAGCTGTTTATGTTAATCGTGCTCTAAACGCCGGGGCTAAAGGTTATATCACCAAAAATAGTGCTCCAGAAATCCTTACTGAAGCACTATTTGCCATTATGCAGGGACAGAACTATATCGAACAAGGATTGATAAAAACAGATAACTCACCAAGTAGCCAAACTGATTACCATGCAATTATCGTAGATTTTTCGCCGCGTGAATTTGATGTGTTCAGAATGCTATCGCAAGGTAAGAGTGTACATAAAATTGCTGATGAACTCTGTTTAGGCTATAAAACAGTCGCTAATTATGCGACTCAAATTAGAAAAAAATTACAAGTTGATTCATTAATTGATCTGGCGCTTATAGCAGAAGATTTTGGAATGATGTCTTGATAGGATAGCTATATTTTAAATAAAACATTTAACGCAGAAGACTAAAGGCTAAAGACTAAAGACAAAGAGGGCTTTCAATTTAAGACGGGACACGTTGCAAGGGTTTTGCCCCTTGTTAAGCTAAGCATTTGTAGTGCTTTAAGTTTGTAGTCCATAAACTAATCTTGTTTAACATAAATAAATTGATCGGTATCGAAACCCAATGTTTTAGCTTTCTTGATCAAAGACTGCATAGTAGCTGGGGGCAATTTTTTGGTTCTTGATAATATCCAAAAAAAAGAACGGTCAGGTCCGGTTATCATCGCGTAGCTATAATCTTTTTTATCTAGTTCGATAATATTATAAGCACCATAAAAAGGTCCAAAAAAAGATACCTCAAGCATACCTTTGTTTGCTAGGTCGACAAAATGGGCTTTACCTAAAGCCTGATGCCATTCCTGAGCTTGGGTATCCCAGCCTTTATTAAGCACATCAATACCACCCTCTGCACGTAAGCTATAATTAGCAGAGATATTTTCTAAACCTCTTTCAAAGCGGTGATCTAGTCTTGCCACTTCGTACCAAGTGCCCAAGTATCGATTAATTTCAAAGTCATCAACGGCAACTAAGCCTTCGGGAATGCCTGTGCAACTAGTTAAAAAAAAGCTTATTAGTAGAAAAAAGTATTTCATATACGATGAATTGATTGATTGAGGGTTGTCATTGCGGGCTTCTATGAAGTGGATACATTATTTTATTGTAGGGGCGACTGATTCGCCCATTATTTATTATTGTGTGTACCGGGCGAATATGTCGCCCCTACAAGATCATTATCTTTGTAATTAAGACTTGCATTAGACTTGGCTTTTTCATTTAGCGACTTTGATAATATATAATATTAACTCATGTTACGCATTAACGTCGTTTTAGTCTCGTTTGCCGCTACCCGATTAAATATAATCGTCGCGATAGCGACCTCATTGTTTTTTTATAAACCGCTGAATGGCTGCGTAACATCAGATATTCATTAATTAATGGTCTTAGATAATAAAATGATAAGCACAAGTTCCAGTCATTATGTCGATTTTATTAGACCGAATCCTATTATGATTTACAAATTACATAGATCTCAAAATAATACCTTGAGTTCTTTTTTGTTAATACTCGGATTTTTGTTCACGACCCAATAAATTATGTACTGCAGTACTGGGTGCTAGACCTTCATAAAGAACTTTATACGTTTGTTCGATAATAGGCATGTCGATAGCGTATTTTTTTGCTAACAAGTAGGTTTCTTTAGCAGCAGAAATACCTTCGATTTCTTGACCAATTTCGCTTATGGCAGTGGCCTGATCTTTACCTAGCCCTAACGCTAAACCAAAACGTCTGTTTCTTGATTGATTGTCAGTACAGGTCAATATAAGATCGCCCAAACCGGCTAAACCCATAAAGGTTTCTGGGTTAGCGCCTAATTTGATACCTAATCGAATGATTTCGCTAAGGCCTCTGGTAATTAAGGCTGCTCTGGTATTGGCACCAAAACCTAAGCCATCAGCAACGCCTGCAGCAATGGCCAAGACATTTTTAACTGCGCCACCGACTTCTACACCAATAACATCTGAACTGGTATAAGTTCTAAAAAGGTCGCCATGTAAAATGTTAGATAACTCTTTTGCAAATGCAGGATGAGTAGACGCGATGGTAATAGCTGTTGGTAAATTATTGGCTACTTCAAGCGCAAAGGTAGGGCCTGAAAGAATGGCAGCTGGTGTTTGTAGAGTAAAAACTTCGGCTACAATTTCATGCATTAAGCAACCATCATCTGGATTAAACCCTTTGGTAGCCCAAGCTATTTTTACTGATTTTGTTAAATACGGCTTAAGTTGAATCAGTGTGTTTTTAAAAGCATGACTAGGTACGCAAACCAAAATTAAATCGCTGAATTCAGCAACTTCTTTTAAATTAGTTGTTACGCTAAGATTTTCAGGGAAAGGATGATCTGGTAAATAACGTTGGTTTTGATGTTGTTCAGCCAGTATAGCTATATGTTCTTTATTATGTCCCCATAATAAAGTTTGGCAGCCATTTCTGGCTGCCAATAATGCAAGAGCTGTTCCCCATGAGCCAGCACCTAATATGGCTATTTTTTCATCTTTACTCATCTCTATTGATCTTGATTTATCAAGACACATTAGTTGATGGTGTCTGAACTAGGTGTTTGTTGTTGAGCATAATGTAATTGTTGAGCGTATAAAAGATCAAAATTTACAGGTGCTAACAATAATTGTGGAAAGCCACCTTTTGTTACTAAATCAGAAACAGCTTCACGTGCATAAGGAAATAATATGTTAGGGCAAAAGCTACCAAACATCGGTCCCATTTCTTCTTCAGTAAAACCGCTTAAAGTAAAAATACCTGCTTGACTGACTTCTACCAGATAGGCAGTAGACTCAGAGCTTTTTACTGTAATAGTAATCGTGAGAGCCACTTCAAATAATGATTCATCTAAAGGCTGTATTTGACTGCTTAGATTAAGATCAACAACCGGCTCCCATTTTTCAATAAAGATTTTAGGGGAACTAGGAGTCTCAAAAGACAAATCTTTAATGTATATTTTTTGTATAGAAAATTCTTTTTCTGGTACTTGTTGTTCTTCAGCCATGTGGTGTATTAAATAAAAGTTAATTAAAAGGATTATTCGTTAACAACAATAATGTTATTAGTTTTTGTTTTAGATTGTTTGTTACTGGTGTTTTTTATTGGCAGTTTGTAGTCATTTTCCCAGGCTTGCATGCCACCAGTGATAACAAAAATCTGCTCAAAACCAGCTTTAGCTAGAAGCTTTGCTGCAGAAGCGGAGCGAGTTCCATTTAAGCAAGCTATTAACACCGGTTTGTTTTTATGCTCAGAAATTTTTGAAATATCTTCTGCTAATTTACCTAGAGGCATACTGATAGCTTGATCTATATGGCTAGCAGGAAAGTCAGTTGCATCTCGAACATCAATGACTAATGTGTCGCTATCATTCATTTTTGCGACGGCTAATAGAGGTGATATATCTGAGTGTTTTTTAAAAGCGGTATCAAGAAATTCTTGAATTAACAGATAGGTAACTACAGCGAGTGCGAGTGACAATATATAGTGGTTTAAAATAAAATCTAAGTAACGTTCCATGAAATATATTTTGGTTAAGTGGATGGGAAAAGTGTGTCTTCGAGAGATAAAAATATTGAATATCAAGCTTTAGGATTAACTCGATATTCAATATTTTTTGATCATTCAACATAGTAAGATTTAATAAGGAAATAATTATTTATACACAACTGCTAGCAACGTGTATTAATATAATGATTACCTGTTGTTCATCAAAACCCTCTATTCTCTTAAAATGATACCTTCTTTTATTGAATTTGGGTAATGCTTAATACAGTCTTGTTTATTATTGATACCCGTAATCTTAGAAGATAATGGGTTTTATTGTTAGTGCCTGGAGATAAATTGAATATGTTGAATAAACCAAAACCTTTAGTTTTATTGATTCTTGATGGCTTCGGTTACACATTGGAGCAAGAAAATAATGCCATAGCTATGGCTAATACACCTTGCTGGGATCAATTACAAAAAGATTATCCTATGACTTTACTCAATTGTTCGGGTCGTTCAGTAGGCTTGCCAGATGATCAAATGGGTAATTCAGAAGTAGGGCATATTCATATTGGAACAGGTCGTTATGTTCCTCAAGATTTTTCTAAGGTTAATGATGCTATTGAAGACTCAAGTTTCTTTACTAATTCAGTCTTATGTCGAGCTGTTGATTTAGCGAAAGACAACGACAAAGCTTTGCATATTATGGGCTTATTGTCTGCAGGTGGCGTACACAGTCACGAGCAACAAATTTTGGCTATGATTGAATTAGCAGCATCACGCGGCTTAACTAAAATTTATTTACATGCTTTTTTAGATGGTCGTGATGTTCCACCAAAGAGCGCAACTAGCTCTATAGAACTGATTGAAGCTAAATTTGCAGAATTAGGTGTAGGCCGAATTATTTCAATCACTGGACGTTTTTATGCAATGGATAGGGATAATCGATGGGATCGAGTCAAGCTTGCTTATGACCTGATCGTAAAAGGGGAGGCGAGTGTTAAAGAAACTTCAGCTTTAGCGGGTTTGGCGCGTGCTTATGAAAAAGGCGATACCGATGAATTTGTATTGCCCACAGCTATTTTAGACGCTGAAGGTCAAACGGTTGCTCTTGATGCTGATGATTCCGTTGTCTTTATGAATTTTAGAGCGGATCGCGCTAGAGAAATTTCTCAAGCAATCACATTGGATAGCTTTACTGGTTTTGATAGACAACATCCAGCTCATACTGGTTATTTTTGTACCTTAACTGAGTACCATCAAGATTTTGCTTATGATATTGCATTCCCTTCTGTTGATATTAAAAATGGTTTAGGTGAATATTTATCGGTATTAGGCATGAAGCAATTACGCTTAGCTGAAACCGAAAAGTATGCGCATGTAACTTTCTTTTTAAATGGCGGTATTGATACCCCATTTCCTGGAGAAGATCGTATATTAGTCCCTTCTCCTCAAGTTAGAACCTATGATTTGCAGCCTGAAATGAATGCGGCCGAAGTGACTGATCATTTAGTATCTGCCATTACTGGTGGTCAATATGATGTCATTATATGCAACTACGCTAACTGCGATATGGTCGGTCATACAGGGATTATCCCTGCGGCAGTATTAGCTGTTGAAGCGGTAGACAAATCTTTACAGCGCATTGTTGACGCCTTAAAATCTGTTGGAGGACAGTTGTTGTTAACAGCTGATCATGGCAATATCGAACAAATGGTCGATAAAAGTAGCGGCCAGCCTCATACTGCCCACACCGTCAATCAAGTGCCTTTAGTTTATGTATGTGGTGATAAACCTTTAGCTGATGGGGGTGGTTTGTCTGATTTAGCTCCTACTATGCTAGCTATTTTAGGCGTTCCTCAGCCTACTGAAATGACAGGTAAATCACTAATTGTTAATGCTTAATTATTGATGAAAATAATACTGTGCTTTTTCTTATTGCTGACTTTCAGCATTAGATTAGCTTACGCAGAAGCTGAGGATTTACAATCTAATCCTCAGCTCAATAAAGTTGAATCTGATATTAATGATGTCAAACAGGATATGCAGCGTCTTTCTGAAGAGAAAACCGGCATGGAAGAAATGCTATCCGATATTGAAAAACATTATGGTGAAACAGCGTCTTCATTAAAAGCCGAGTTATCTATTATTGAACAACAACGTCAAAATATTTCTAGAATACAGTTAGAAATTAAAGCTTATAAGCGTGAAATAGAATCTTTGAATAAAGAATTAGCTGGTCATTTTCGAGCTGCTTACTTAATGGGGCAAGAGCAACGTTTAAAACTGATTCTAAATCAGAAGGATCCTGCTGTTTCGTCACGTATCATGATTTATTTTAACTGCATTACTAAGGAGCGTTTAAAAAAACTAAGTAATAAAGAAGCTGCAGTTAAATTATTAGGGCAACTCGATGAACAAAAGAAAATTGAGACTGAGTTATTGCAAAAAAATCTTGAGCAAAAAAAATCTGAACAAGCTCACTTAGAGCAAGATAGGAAGCAAAGAAACGCCTTACTTGCTAAAATTAAAAACGAATATACAAGTAATGCGCATCAATTAAGCCAGCTACAAGAAAATGAAATTAGTCTTAAAAACTTGATGAGCTCATTACCGATAACCGATGAAGAACTGGCAATTAATGTAGGTCATAATAAAGAACAAGCATCGATAAATAGCGAATTTAAAGGTGATTTATTTACTCTAAAAGGTAGCTTGTCATTGCCAATTAAGGGACGTTTGGCACAAACTTTTGGTAGTCCGCGTGCTGATAGTCACTGGGATGGCGTATTAATAGAGGCCAATGAAGGTACAGAGATTAAGTCGGTTATGGAAGGGAAGGTTGTTTTTTCTGAGTGGCTTAAAGGTTACGGAATGTTACTTATTATCGATCATGGGCATGGGCTAATGTCGTTATATGCCTTTAATCAGAGCCTTTACAAGCATACTGGCGATTGGGTAGAATCGGGTGATGTTATTGCTACGGTAGGTCAAAGTGGAGGGCGTAATCAATCAGGCTTGTATTTTGGTATACGCCAGAATGGTACTCCGATAGATCCATTGGAATGGTGTCGTCGTTAAGTTGCCATCAAGAAATTAATTTTTAAATGATAGAATATAATATCAAACCGTAGATTTGGAGTTTAAAGGCGCATGCTAAAGAAGAAAGCAGTTGTTATTTTGTCCTTAGGGATGATGTTAGGTTTTGGCATTGGTATTTCAAGTACCGTTCTAGCAGGTAAAGATAAAACTGATGTATCAAATGATATCGAATCTTTACCTTATGAAGATTTACGGACCTTTACAGAAATATTTGGTCGCATAAAAAGAGATTATGTTGAGCCTGTATCCGATAAGAAATTATTGGAAGATGCGATTCGTGGCATGTTAAGCGGGCTAGATCCACATTCCGCTTATTTAATTGGCGAAGAATACCAAGAATTGAAAGAGGGTACGACTGGTCAATTTGGTGGCTTAGGTATTGAAGTCACTATGGAGAATGGCTTTATAAAAGTAGTTTCTCCAATTGACGATACCCCTGCACAAAAAGCAGGAATCAAAACGGGTGATCTTGTTATAAAGTTAGATGATAAGCCTGTAAAAGGTATGAGTTTAAATGATTCAGTCAAAATAATGCGTGGCGAACCCGGAAGTAAAATAGTTTTAACTATTGTGCGTGAAGGTGAAGAAGCACCGCTTAAATTAACCTTAACTAGAGACATTATAAAAGTTAAAAGCGTTAAAAGTCGAAGCTTAGATAAAGGTTATGGCTATGTTCGTATTAGCAGCTTTCAATCGGGTACTGGAGATAGTCTTAAAGAGGCACTTGCTACTTTGAAAAAAGATAATGGCGGTTCTTTAAAAGGTTTAGTGTTAGATTTAAGAAATAATCCTGGTGGCGTTTTAAATGCTGCTGTAGATGTAAGTGATGCCTTTATAAAAAGTGGTTTGATTGTCTATACACAAGGTCGTATTGAAAATTCTGAAATGCGCTTTAATGCCGCAGGCGATGATCTTATCAATGGCGCACCTATCGTTGTATTGATTAATGCGGGCTCTGCATCTGCCTCTGAAATTGTTGCGGGTGCCTTACAAGATCAAAAACGTGCCGTTATTATGGGTGAAAAGTCTTTTGGTAAAGGCTCGGTGCAGACTATCTTGCCCACCAGTAATGGTGCCGCTGTTAAGTTAACCACTGCCCGTTATTACACACCATCTGGTCGCTCTATACAGGCTGAAGGAATAGAACCCGATATAACATTATCGCGTGTAAAACTAGAAGCCATAGATAAGACCGATTTTGTCCCAATAAAAGAAGCAGATTTATCACATCATTTGCAAAATAGTAAAGCCGCTAATGAAAATAAAGCTGAGAATTTGAAAGAAAAAGACGCTGCAGAAACTCAAGATTATGCATTACATGAAGCGTTGAATCTCTTAAAGGGTATCAGTATCATCAAAAAATAGCTTTTAGTCTATAAGGTGACATATTAACTCTTCAAAGCCTCGATATGTTACCTTTTAGATTTACAAGCGGTGCAATTAACAAGACCTCTAATTAATTTATTACCTATTGACTCACGTTTTTAATTAAACGAGTCATCGCTACGCAATGGAGACAACGATGCGCATCATCTTATTAGGAAGTCCTGGTTCCGGCAAAGGAACTCAGGCTCAATTTATTACCCAAAAATATGCCATCGTGCAAATTTCAACAGGCGACATGCTTCGAGCTGCAGTTCGTGAAGGTACGCCTATGGGCGTGGCTGCAAAACAGGTAATGGATGCGGGTGGATTGGTATCTGACGATATTATCTTAGGCTTAATAAAAGAACGTATTGCACAAGCCGATTGTGCGAACGGATTTCTTTTAGATGGCTTTCCTCGAACTATTGCTCAAGCAGAGGGTTTATCTGCTATGGGTGTTAAAATCGATACTGTTATTGAAATTAATGTTGCAGACGAAGAAATTATAAAACGTATGGCAGGAAGAAGAGTGCATCTTGCATCAGGCCGAACCTATCATATTGAATTCAATCCACCTAAACAGCCGGGTATTGATGATATTACTGGAGAATCTTTGATTCAACGAGACGATGATAAAGAAGAAACAGTGCGCACTAGACTCAATGTTTATCATGAACAAACTAAACCTTTGGTAGATTATTATTCAGCAGCCGAGCAACAGGTTAACTTTAGCTCTATTGCTGGTGTCGGTAGTGTCGAAGAAATCACTAACAAAGTGTTTGCTATTCTTGATTGATTCCAAAGCAAGTCTTCTTTAAATAATAATTGATGTAAAAAAGGTAATCAGAAATGACAAAAGTTTATAACGTTGCAGTCGTTGGTGCAACGGGTGCAGTGGGTGAGGCGATGCTATCCATTTTGGAAGAGCGTAATTTTCCTGTAGGTGAGGTTTATGCATTAGCTAGCAGTAATTCTGTCGGTAAGCGTATTCCTTTCAAGGGTGAGTCATTAAAGGTTCAAGATTTAGCGACTTTTGATTTTTCTAAGGCGCAGATTGGTCTATTTTCTCCTGGTGCATCCGTATCAGAAATATATGCCCCTATTGCTGCCGCTGCTGGCTGTGTGGTCATCGATAATACCTCTCAATTTCGTTATGACGACGATATACCCTTGATTGTTCCTGAAGTTAATCCTGAAAAAATCATCGATTACAAAAAACGTGGCATTATTGCTAATCCAAATTGCTCAACTATACAAATGCTGGTCGCTTTAAAGCCTATCTATGATGCTGTGGGCATTACAAGAATTAATGTTTGTACTTATCAAGCAGTATCTGGAACTGGCAAAGAAGCTATTGAAGAATTAGGTAAACAAACGCTAAATCTTCTTAATATGCAAGCTATCAGCCCAAATGTTTATCCTAAGCAAATTGCTTTTAATGTATTGCCCCAAATTGATGTCTTTATGGATAATGGATATACCAAAGAAGAAATGAAGATGGTTTGGGAGACTCAAAAAATTCTTGGTGATGAAAATATTAAAGTAAACGCTACCGCCGTTAGAGTTCCTGTGTTTTATGGGCACTCTGAAGCAGTACACATTGAGACTGGTACAAAAATAAGCGCAGAAACTGTTAAAGAATTATTAGAGAAGGCTCCGGGCGTTACCGTGCTCGATGTTCGAAAAGATGGAGGGTATCCTACCGCAGTCACTGAATCATCTGGCAATGATGACGTTTTTGTTGGACGCATAAGAGAAGATATATCTCATCCCCAAGGTATTGATTTATGGGTGGTTGGAGACAATGTTCGTAAAGGTGCCGCTTTAAATAGTGTACAAATTGCAGAGCTATTAATAAAAAACTACATCTAAGTTCAGTTTCTTCTGGTATCATGTCTCAAAGTTAATTTGATACCAGAAGAGAGCATGTCTATTCTAGCTAAAGCATTAGCAATATCTTCCCTATTAATTCCTATCAACTGCTACGCATTGGGTATCGGAAATATTACTATGCATTCATCACTTAATCAGAGTTTAAATGCTGATATTTTATTAGTGTTGTTAAATGGTGAAAATTCAGAAGATATAAAAGCCAATTTAGTTACTCAAACTAAATTTGATAGGAACGATTTACCATGGGTGTCTTTTCTTTCAAAAATAAGTTTTTCGACAAAAATTTTGTCGGACGGATCTTTACATATCATCTTAACTACAAAAGAGGCCGTTAAAGAACCTTTCTTACATTTTATGTTGCAGGTAAGTAACTCAAAAACTACGTTATACAGAGAATTTACAGTTCTACTCGACCCACCTGCAGAATATTTTGAGCTGTAATTATTAAATTTATGCCCATTAAATAACAATCTATTATTGTTGGTAAATAAAACATGATTCAGCGCATGAACTTATGTACTAAATAAAGTTGATCCCAATCAAATAGTGACTTTTAAAATTTTTACCGATTACATGCACCAACACAACAGAATCAGTTGTTTTAATAGATTAAGTAGCTTGAACTTATAGCAGCAATGTCTTTAGTAGCTATTTAGTGAACAAATAACTAAAGTTTTTTTCTTGACCATGTACCGCATACATCAATTTAAGTAGGTTAAATAGAACCATGACTTTATATAAAAATAATATCAGACCTTTAGCTTTACCAAAGTCTTTTAAGCTGTTGTTACTATCACTAATATTAGTGGGTTGTTCTGATCATAAGGAAAAAGCTAATGACCATATATCAAAAACTGCGGATTACATTAACAAAGGGGAACTAGAAAAAGCCAGGATTGAACTAAAAGCATCAAGTCAATCTGGTAAAGATACCGCTGAAACTTATTACTATATGGCCTTGTTAAATGAAAAAAAAAGGCAATTAAAGGAAATGAAAGAAAACTTACTTAAAACTGTTGAACTTGCCCCTTCATTTGTCGACGCACGATTAAAACTAGGGAAAGTACAGTTACTTTTTGGTGATATTGTTGAAGCCAAAAATCAAGCAGAATATGTACTCAAAGAAAGTAATCAAAACCTTGAAGCACTGATTTTAAAAGCTTCTGCGCTTATAAAGGAGAAACACACAACAGAAGCACTCGCTTTAATTGATAACATCCTAATAGATCACCCAGATAATTCTGATGTTTTATCTTTAAAATCTCTAATTTTTATGGAAAAAGGTGATTTTACTCAAGCATTGACTTTAATAGAATCAGCAAAAAAAACAGATGCTAGTAATATAGGCTTAGATTTTTTCAAAATCCAACTTGATGCAAAAAATAAAAATACAGATGCTGTTATTGAAGATTATCAAAATCTGGTAGCAAACTATCCAGAAAATAATGAATTCAAAATTACCTTAGCTAAGATATATACACAAACAGGTAAAGCGTCTGAGGCAGAGGCATTATTACAAGCTATTATTGATGTTGAGCCTAATAATATTCAATCCATACTTATGTATCTTAATTTTACTGCTGCGACAAATAAAGAGGGAGTTACTGAGAAATTTAAACTATTTAGTGAACAACATAAAGAGCAACCACGCTTGTTAATGGCTTTAGCAAACTGGATGACTTTCAGAAAGAACTTTAATGAAGCTAAGATTAATCTTAATCAAGTTATCAAGATTGAGAAAAATTCAAACATAGGCTTGTCAGCAAAAGTCGAATTAGCAAAAATAGCACTAGAAACAGGGAATCTCATAGAGTCTAAAAAAATTATTGATTCAACTCTGACTATTAATTCTAGTTATGATGATGCTAATGTTTTAAAAGCAAGAATTCTGCTGGCTGAAGGCGAATCAGATGAAGCGATTACCTTTTTGAATAAAGTAATTTGGAGTAAAGATAACTCTGAAGAAGCACAAATGCTACTTGCACAAATTTATCTCAACAAAAATGATCAAAAACAAGCTGATATTCATTTTTCAAGTACCTTGTCAGCAAATCCAGCTAACCCCAAAGCGGTACTTTATAGTTATGAAAAAGCATTAACAAATAATGATGTTAAAGTAGCTAAAGATATTATTCAAAAGGCTTTAAATATTGCGCCTAATAATATCCAATTTCTAGAAAAAATGGCTAATTTGAATATTATGGAAAATGATTGGAACAGTGCAAAAGAGACTGTACAAAAAATTACAAATACCAATAGCCCATTAGCTTACGATTTAGCTAGTTATATTCTTGGACAGATACATCAAGGTGAAGGAGATTATACTAAAGCTATAGAAATTTATTCTGAGCTATTAGAAAGGTTACCTGATAATAGTGATGTTTTAATTAATATTGCTCAAAGTTATGAAAAATTGAATAACCGAAACCAGTTGGTCACATTTTTAATTAATTTACGTAAAAAGAATACACAAAACATAACAGCGGGCACTTTACTGGCAGAGACCTACTTATCTAATAAAAATTTTGATGGAGCACAAGCCCTATTAAAAAATATGATTTCAGAAAAATCAATTAATTCTCAAGTTTATATCTTATTAGCTAATGCTAAATTAGCTATGAACGATAACCTAGGTGCGCTAGATACTTATCTTGATGGTCTTAAAACCTACCCGGATAATATAAAACTGTCGACATCAATAGCTAATTTATATTTAAAACTGGGCAATAATGATAAAGCTGTTGAATATTACGAGTTGTTACTTAGAAAAAATGAAAACCTAGATCTAGCCATTAATAACTTGGCGATTATTTTAGCCGAAAACTTTAGTAGTGCTGATAAATTAAATCGAGCAGGGCTTTTAATAGAAAAGTTAAAGGATTCAGTACAGCCTTATTATAGAGATACCTATGCTTGGGTTTTAGTTAAGCAAGGAAAAGTAACTGAGGGTATAAAATTACTGAATAAATTAATACTATCTAATCCTAATACCCCCATATTTAGATATCACCTAGGTTTAGCTTACTACCAAATAGGTAATAATAGCTCAGCCATCAATGAAATTAAGCAAGCAATAGAACTGTCTAAAAAAACAGCCGACTTTTTTGATAAAAATACAGCTAACCAACTTTTAGCAGAGATATTAAATAAAACTAGAGGACATTCATTGGTCGTCAATTAATTTGCAACCAAACTTTTTTGTTAGATTGAAGCGATGTATTAGTTGCTTTGAATAAGTATCCAAGACTACTTGTAACAATAAATATTGTGCTGATCATAGCTCTATACAAGTTATTTTAATTTCATCCGATGGTAGTTGTATGAAGACTCTAAAAGTCATAAACAAAACAATTCTTTTATTTGTTGTTGCCCTTATTTCTGGCTGCGGCTATCCGCAACTAACACAAGAGGATGATGCCATTATATCTTCTGATTACACTTATATTATCGGACCAGGAGATAGTGTTAGTATTTTTGTGTGGGGAAATCCCGACATATCAACAACCGCCCACGTTAGACCAGATGGAAAAATCACCATCCCCTTAGCAGAGGACCTTTTAGCAAGCGGAAAAACACCATCACAGTTAGCCAGAGTTATGGAAAAAGCACTTTCAAAATATGTCAGAGATCCACAAGTTGTTATTATGGTTTCAGGTGGGCAAGGTGTGTACAGTCAGCAAGTTAGAGTCATTGGCCAATTGAGCGGCGGTACTGGTGGTTCTGGTTCGGGTGTAGCCGCGCATTATTCAGCTAAAGCATTTCCCTATAAAAAAGATATGACATTACTCGATTTAATTATTCAAATAGGTGGACTAGGACAGTTTGCTGATGGCAATAACGCCAGCATTATTCGAAACATTGATGGAGAGTCACAGCACTTCGGCATTAGAATTGATGATTTAGTTGATAATGCAGATTTATCAGCCAATGTAAAAATATTACCAGGCGATATATTAATCATACCTCAATCATTTTTTTGAACGTCACTACATCGTCAACAACAGGTTATAAAATCCTATGCAAGAACAATTATTTGAAGTTCTCTATTATCTCAAGGGTGCCTTAAAGTATAAATGGTCAGCATTAATTATCGCATCGATATTAGCAACATCTGGATGGACTTATGTATTGCTGATGCCCGATAAATATACCTCTGTTGCTAAAGTACATGTTGAAACAAGAACCATGTTACAACCGTTGTTGTCAGGCATGGCAATCGAAGCCGATGTTAGAGGTTTGTTAAGGGTTATGCAGCAATTAATGTTTACTAAAGGTAATCTTGAACAAATTATCAAATTATCTGATTTAGATAAAATAGTAAGATCACCCACTGAACAAGAAAAATTCATTGAGGGTTTAAAAAAAGATATACATATTAATAGCGCTACTGAAGATATGTTTACCATTCAATATGAAGCAACTACTCCTGATATGGCTAAAAATGTTGTACAAGCAGTATTGACGGTATTTTCAGAACAAACACAGCTATCAACACACGGAAATTCAGATAGCGCACAGCGTTTTATTGATGAACAAATACAAGAGTATGAAATGCGCCTAAGAAATGGTGAAAAAGCTCGTGAAAATTTTAAACGTGCAAATTTAGGTTTGTTGCCGGGTCAAGGTGGTGATCAAATTGGCAAGATACAATCTATGACTAAGGAACTAGAAGATACAAAATTAACTTTAAAAGAAGCAAAATCTAGAAAAGAAAAGCTAACAGAGCAGTTAGAAGAATCATTAACATCGGATGATGATAATGATGAATGGAAAAGCTCAACCGAAGTTGCTTCTGTTGGAGATGATGCTCAAATATCTACGCTTAAACAAAGAAAAAATGAACTGTTAATTAAATTTACAGATAATCATCCAGAAGTTGCACATATTAATAAAACCATTAAAGAATTACAAATACGCAATGCGGTAAAGCAAGCAAAAGTTGTTGATGCGGGCGGTCTCGATAATGCAGTTTTGACTAACCCTTATATTCAAAATATAAAAGTGGCTATTAATGAAGTTGACGCAAATATTGCTTCAATCAATTCACGTATTGATATCTTTCAACAACGCTTATCAAAAGAGCAAGATGAATTGAATTCAAGGCTTTCAATAGAAACAGAAATAGAAAATTTAAATCGTGATTATACTCAAATAAAAAATAATTATGATCGCTTACTCTCAAGCAGAGAGACAGCCGTTATGTCTGAAAAAGTTGATAATCAGGCAGAAGCCTTAAAGTTTAAGATTGCAGATGCTCCGAATATGCCTTTACAGGCTTCGTCACCGAAACGAAAATTATTGTATTCGGGGGTGTTAGTGATAAGTATTATAGTCAGTTTAGTCTTAGCTTTAATGTTGTACTTAATAAGACCTACTTTCATGTCTATATCGCAACTTAGAAAATTAACTGGATTACCCATTTTAGGAAGTATTTCTATGAAATCAAGACCTGAAGAACTTATTAAATATAGAAATGAAATGCTTAAATATGGAGTTGCAGTCATTAGTCTATTTATCATTTACCTTGGTTTTATGACAGCTGATATTGTAAAGATAAGTCTTCTTGGCCTGTCTGTTTTTTCTTAAATAACTATTAACCTTACTAGTGAGTTATATATGAGCATAATAGAAAAAGCATTAAACAAATTAAAAATTGAAGATGCTGTATTAAGCGCTAACTTGGATTGTAATTCAAAAAAATCTATTGAAGATACAACCCTATTAGTCGTTAATAAAATTGATAAGGCAGAAGAACTAACAGTCGATGTCAATGAGGATAATACTTTAATTTTTGATATCGATTGGAAACGTTTATCAGATTTAGGCTTTGCAACGCCGGGCAGTTCAAACACAGAAGCAATAGAAGAATACAGAAATATAAAGCGTCCTTTAGTAAATAACGCCTTTGGGAAAGGAAGTTTAGGCATTACTAGGGCAAATCTAATTTTAGTGACGAGTAGTTTGCCTGGAGAAGGTAAAACATTCACAGCTATTAATTTAGCGTTAAGTATAGCCAATGAGCGTGACAAAAAAGTCTTACTCATTGATGCTGATGTTGCAAGACCCTCGGTTTCAAAAGTGTTAGGTATTAATGAAACTCCTGGTTTAATTGAATATCTTGATGGAGCTGATGTTAATTTTTCAGACATTATTGTAAGAACTAGCATAGCTGGCTTAGCAGTTATTCCAGCTGGTAAATTACATAAATACTCTACCGAATTATTATCCAGCAATAAAATGGCTTTATTTGTTGAAGAATTAAGCAATCGCTATCCTGATAGAATTGTCATTTTTGATTCACCACCTTTATTAGCAGCAACCCAAGGTGAGGTATTAGCAAGATTAGTTGGTCAGGTCATTTTAGTGATTGAAGCTGAACAAACTTTACAAAATGTAGTAATGGAGTCTGTGGAAAAATTGGCTGCTTGTGATGTGGTTTTAGCGCTATTCAATAAAACCAAGAGAAACATGGATATTAATTACTATGGCTATGGTTATGGTTATGGTCAATATGCTCATTGACGTAAAGAGAGTTTTAAGTTTAATTAGCCTCTATATGGTGTTTTTTTGTAATGCGTCTTATGGTCTTAGTTGGACTTTCAATCCAACTCTACAAGCACAGGAAATTTATTCTGACAATATTGCTTTAGCGTCCACTGGTAAACAACAGGGTGCTTTTGTTGAAGCAATTAATCCAGGACTTATGGTGACAGGCCAATCAGCTTTATCGACCATGAATCTTAATTATAGAATGCAGAATTTATATAATGCCGGCGGTAATAATAATTTTAATTCATATAATCAATTGCAATCTAGCACGCGTAGTACTTTTATTCCTAATACATTTTTCTTGAATTCTACGAGCTCAATTAGTCAACAAAACATCAATAATAACCAGATAGGTGCAAGTAATATCAATGGCTCTAGTAATAGTAGTAATGTTTATACTTTTGGTATTGCGCCGACATGGACACCCCATTTTTCCAATTATGCTAATGGATCTTTTCAGCTTAATACCAACACAATAGCAACCAGTTCTAATGCAAGTTCAACATCTAATAGCAGTTTAGCTCCTATTTCAAATACCTTAAACCTCACAGAAACAATAGCACTTAATAGTGGAAGTTATTTTCAGCGTCTTAGATGGAATCTAGCCTTTAATAATAATGAAAGTTTTGTGGCGTCTGGTAAAAATGTAAGTTATCAAAACTCTAGTGTCAGAGTAAGTATTCCAATTAATGCTTATTTTAATATCTTTTCCCAAGGTGGTTATAGCAACACAAATTATCAATCTTCAATTAGATCATCCAATACCGGCGCCTATTACACTGCCGGTGGGCAATGGCAGCCTAATCAATATTTTAGTGTGACTATGGGTGCCGGTAACAATAGTTATGTCACAGTATTTATTTCACCGATGTCCCGCATAACATGGACAACTACGTATAGTGATAATGCCGTAGGAACCAGTTTTGGACAATTCTCAAATACTGCATCATCTACCTCTGCTTTGGCTACGAATTCTGCGACAACTTCTGGAATAGGAGGCAGTGGAAATTCTGGAAAAAACTGGCAAACTGCTTTGCATTATCAGGCGGCTAGATCAACATGGAGTCTAACTCACACTAATACAACGACGACGTCACAACAGATATTAGCTCAGAATCAATTGCTAGTTAATTCTGCCTCTAACTTAGGCCCCGTTCAGTACATTATTAATAACCCGATCTTAACTAATAACGTCATTGTGAATACATCGTGGAATTTATCAGTCTCTTTCAACCCTGGAAAAAGTACCCTAACAATTAATGCTTATGATCATGATTATAGTTATTTAAATAGCAATGGGAATAATCAAAAAGTTATAGGTGTTACTGGCAACTGGACTTGGCCGCTTGCCAGCAAAACCAACTTATACATTAGGCCAACATGGCAAACTATTGCTAATCAAGGTTCCACTTCTAATAGTCAATATTACCAGGCAATAGTTGGTTTGAATCATGCTTTTAGTCCAACATTAAATAGTATACTTGAGTTTCAACATATGAATCATTCCTCTAGTATCAATAATATTAACTACCTGAATCCAAGCAATGGATTTGATGAGAATAGGGTAACCGCTACACTTTCTATGAGATTTTAATGATGTATGATGGTTTCTATAATCTGAGTAAAAAACCTTTTCAGTTAACTGCTGACAGCGACTTTTTTTTTAATAGTGCAGTGCATAAACGCGCTTTAGCTTATATGCACTATGGATTAACCCAAGGGGAAGGTTTTGTTGTTGTTACTGGAAAACCTGGAACTGGCAAAACTATGTTAGTTAAACAATTAGTCACTAGTTTAAATAACGACAATATAACAATAGGTATTATGGTGTCATCGCAGGTTGGTGCAGATGATTTACTTAAAATAATATCGGCTACCTTTGGACTTTCTTATGAAGGCGAAGATAAATCGACGTTATTAACACGTATAGAATGTTTTTTTATACAGCAAGCAATGGAAGGAAAAAGAGTGCTGATGATAGTCGATGAAGCACAAAATCTCCCCAAAGATGCTTTAGAAGAATTACGCATGTTGTCTAATTTTGAGTTATCTGGAAAATCTCTATTTCAGATATTTTTAATAGGACAGCAACAATTAAGCGAAGCATTATTTTTACCTGAAATGGAGCAATTAAAACAACGTATTGTTGCTACCTATCAATTAAAACCACTTAACGCAGAAGAAACTAAAAACTACATCTTATTTCGTTTAGAAAAAGCAGGCTGGCAAAATACGCCTCAATTTGAAGATAATATTTTCGATAGTATTTGCTCATACACACAAGGCATTCCAAGATGTATTAATACGCTATGTGACAGGGTCTTACTATTCGGCTATCTTGAAGAATTACAAGTCATAGATTTAACAGCTATTGATAAAGTCATCATGGATATCGAAGAAGAATCTTCTATTAAGAGCCATGAATTTCATGCCCCATCAAAAAACACTATGTTTATTGATTCGTCCCTTGAAGAACGTTTAATTAGCTTAGAAAAAGCTGTGTTTGATTTACAAAAAAACGCTTCCAAGGAGCGTGCTTTATTACGCAAAGCCATTTTATTACAACTGGATATGGATGCCGTTTATGAAGAATCTCACTGAATAAATAACGCTGCTTTAAATAAAAAAACGTAGGTCGGGTTAGCGATAGCGTAACCCGAGACAATGAGCTACTAAATGTCGGGTTACGCTATCGCTAACCCGACCTACCAAAAACATAGTCGTAAATAACTCAATTTAAAGTAACTAACTATGAAGATCCGCCAAATAAATGCGATGAGTATTGATGTTGAAGATTATTTTCAAGTATCGGCTTTTGAACCTTATATTAAAAAAAACCAATGGGATAACTTGCCCCATAGAGTTGAAAATAACACGCATAAAATATTAGATATATTAGAAGACAGGCAAATAAAAGCTACATTTTTTACCTTAGGTTGGGTTGCTGAACGTTACCCCAGTATAGTTAAACGCATCGTAGCAGACGGACATGAATTAGCTTGTCATGGTTATGAACATATCAGAGTGACTGAGCAAACACCTGATCAATTCAGATCAGATGTTTACAAAGCAAAAAACATTCTAGAACAACAAAGTGGAAAAGAAATTAAAGGTTATCGAGCGGCTAGTTACTCAATCGGTGCAAGTAATCTATGGGCCTTAAATGTGCTGCAAGAAATGGGCTTTAAATATAGCTCAAGTATTTATCCTGTTAAGCATGATTTATACGGTATGCCAGAAGCGCCTAGATTCATGTTTGAACCGTTACAAAATCTGGACTTTAAAGAAATTCCAATCACGACTGTTAGAATGGGCACTAAAAATTGGCCGTGTGGAGGAGGGGGGTTCTTTAGATTTTATCCCTATGCCCTATCTAAATGGGCTTTGAATCGAGTTAATCAACAGGAACAAAAACCCGCAATTTTCTATTTTCATCCATGGGAAATAGATCCAAACCAACCTAGGCAAAATGGCTTAAGTTTAAAAACTAAAACCCGACATTATCTAAACTTAGACAAAATGGAAGCTAGACTAAACCAGTTATTAACAGATTTTAAGTGGGATACCATGGAAAATGTATTTCATATTAACCAAGGTCAAAACCATGATTAAAACACTGACTAATGATGAATATTCTCGCTGGGACGACTTTGTTATGGCACAGAATGAAGCAACTTTTTTTCATCAATCCGGCTGGCAGCAAGTCATAAGAAAAGCTTTTGGACATGATACCTATTATATCTATGTTGAAAATAATGGCCTCATAACCGGTATCCTACCTTTGGTACATATTAAGAGTTTATTTTTCGGCAATAGCTTGGTTTCAATTGCGCCTTGTGTTTATGGGGGCATAGTCGCTATTGATGAAGAATCCTATATTGCACTCGATCAAGAAGCTTGCCGCTTGGCTACTATGCTTAAAGTCGATTACTTAGAAATGAGAAATCAAGTTCAAAAAACACCTAAAAGACCTTATAAAGAACTTTATGTATCTTTTAGCAAAGAGTTAGATACGGATGTTGAAAAAAACTTTTTAGCCATTCCGAGAAAACAACGAGCGATGGTAAGAAAAGGCATAGAGGCCGGATTAAATAGTGTGATAGATACGAAGGTTGATAGGCTATATCAAGCTTACTCTGAAAGTGTTAGAAATCTGGGTACTCCAGTTTTTTCAAAAAAATATTTTCAAACCCTAAAAGATGTTTTTAAAGATCAATGTGAAATACTCACGGTATTACATAATGGTTATTTAGTCGCAAGTGTTATGAACTTTTATTTTAAAGATCAAGTAATTCCTTATTATGGTGGCGGCACTGACTTAGCCAGAAATCTTAAAGGTAATGATTTTATGTATTGGGAAGTCATGCGTCGTGCAGTAGAAAAAGGCTGTAAAGTATTTGATTACGGGCGCAGTAAAATCGGTACGGGTTCTTATAGTTTCAAAAAGAACTGGGGCTTTATTCCTAAGCCTATTTTTTATGAATATTATTTAGTTAATACCAAAACCATGCCCGACATTAATCCACTTAACCCAAAATATAGATACTTTATTGCCGCATGGAAACATTTGCCTTTGGCTATCAGTCAATGGGTGGGACCCTGGTTATCGAAAGATTTAAGCTAATATGCAAGATTTATTGTTTCTGCCCCATCGAATTCCATATCCACCTAATAAGGGCGATAAAATACGCTCATATCATTTACTAAAGTATTTAAGCTTACACTTTAAGATACACCTAGGAACTTTTATTGATGATCCTAAAGATTGGCAATATACCAATAAAGTCGATGCTCTATGTGCAAGCACTTGTTATATTGAACTTAAGCCATTATTAGCTAAGATACAAAGCTTGCAGGGCATAGTGACCGGCCAACCACTCAGCTTAGCCTATTATAAAAACAGACAGATACAAGCATGGGTTAACCAAACAATAAGCGCACATTCGATTAAGAAAGTACTGATATTTTCATCGGTTATGGCGCAATTTATTAATCAAGATCATAGGGTTGATATGATTGTTGATTTTGTTGATGTGGATTCTGATAAGTGGCGGCAATATGCCCAGCAAAGTAAAGGACTTAAGCACTGGATTTATCAACGCGAAGCTTATTATCTATTAAGTTATGAAAAAGTTTTAGCAGAGCAGGCTAGGGCGAGTATTTTTGTATCGGAACATGAAGCAGAGCTGTTTAAAACATTAGCACCTGATGTTAGCCATAAAATCACTCATATTTATAATGGCGTAGATAGTGACTATTTTTCGCCCAAAATCTACTTTGATTCACCTTATGCCGATGTTGATCAAGTATTAGTCTTTACAGGCGCTATGGATTATCGGGCTAACGTAGATGCGGTTGTATGGTTTGCAAACGAAATTCTTCCCTTGATAGTCAAACAACAGCCAACAGTTAAATTTTATATCGTCGGATCTAAACCCACTAAAGAGGTATTAGCCTTAGCCAATAATTCTGTTGTAGTGACTGGAGCAGTCGCTGATATTAGACCTTATATTGCTTATGCTCATTTAGTAGTCGCACCTTTAAGAATAGCTCGAGGTATACAGAATAAAGTTTTAGAAGCCATGGCTATGGAAAAATATGTAGTAGCTACAACGACTGCTATGGAAGGCATCGCTCAGCAACAAAAACTTGCTGTTAGTGTCGCTGATAATATTAAAGACATAGCTGATGAAATTATTATGCAATTACAAAACAACTCACCCGCGCATAAAAATCGTCAATATGTACAAACAATGTTTAGCTGGGAACATAACGTCAAGCAATTAGTTAATTTATTGAAAGATACTTACTAAATTGTCGGAGTCAAAACTCACGAGTTTTGTTGCTTTTTTTAAGTCAAAACTCATGAGTTTTGACTCCAATAATAAAAATCAATAACCAATAAGCAGGAAAAACAACTATGTGTGGAATTGTTGGCATCTTTGATCTCAAAGAAAAACGAGAAATCAATCGAGATTTATTGTCGCGTATGAATGAAAGCCAACATCACCGTGGACCCGATGAAGGCAATTTATATATTGAAGCAGGCCTTGGCTTTGGTCATCGGAGATTATCAATCATTGATATAAGTAGTGGCCAGCAACCCATGATCAGTGCCGATAACAATGTGGTGCTTACTTATAATGGTGAAGTTTACAATTTCTTAGACTTAAAAAAAGAATTGGAAGATCTGGGTTATCACTTTAAAACCCATTGTGATACCGAGGTGATTTTGGTTGCTTGGCAAGCTTGGGGCGAAGCTTGTGTACAGCGCTTTCGTGGCATGTTTGCTTTTGCAAT
Organism: Methylococcales bacterium; assembly: GCA_003584875.1. GTDB lineage: Bacteria > Pseudomonadota > Gammaproteobacteria > Methylococcales > Methylomonadaceae > Methylobacter_C. The sequence continues at coordinate 9,217 of QVQD01000072.1, read as the reverse complement.
ATGGGATAAAAATCAACAAACCTTATTTCTGGCTAGAGATCGTTTAGGCGTTAAGCCTTTATATTATGCAGAATTAAGCAGTGGTCAGTTTATTTTTAGTTCAGAATTAAAAGCATTAAAACAGCACCCTAACCTACTAAAAACGTTTGATGCGACAGCCATCGAAGATTATTTTGGTTTTGGTTATATTCCTGATCCAAAAACTATTTATAAAAACGTTTATAAGTTAGAGCCTGGTTTTTGTTTAACTTTAAAACATGGTCAACCTAACTATTTGCCTAAACAATATTGGAACCTTAGTTTTACACCTAGACTCGCACAAGATGAACAAGCAACAGGCGAAGAACTGATCGCGCGTTTACGTGAAGCCGTTAAGATTAGAATGGTTGCCGACGTACCTTTAGGTGCCTTTCTATCAGGCGGCGTTGATTCTAGTGCGATAGTCGCTATGATGGCAGGTTTATCAAAAGACCCTGTTAATACCTGTTCAATATCGTTTGGAGATCCTGCTTATAATGAATCCAAATTTGCTGCACAAGTCGCCGACCGTTATAACAGCCAGCATCATGTAGAACAAGTTAATGCCGATGATTTTAGTTTAATCGATCAATTAGCGGGACTTTATGATGAACCCTATGCCGATAGCTCAGCATTACCAACTTATAAAGTCTGTGAATTGGCTAAAAAACAAGTCACCGTGGTTTTATCTGGGGATGGCGGTGATGAAAACTTAGCGGGTTATCGACGTTACCGTTGGCATAAATACGAAGAACAAATGCGCTCTTGGTTGCCCACTCATATCAGAAAACCGGTGTTTAGTAGGTTAGGGCAGGTCTATCCTAAAGCAGATTGGGCGCCTAAGTTGTTTAGAGCTAAATCAACTTTTGAATCCATATCAAGAGATTCTTTAGAAGGTTATTTTCATAGTGTTTCAAGCTTATCCAATGAATTACGCAGTAAGTTGTTTAGCACTCAGTTAAAGCAGGAATTACAAGGTTATCAAGCACTTGAAGTCTTCAAGCGACATGCCGTTGATGCACAAACGGACAATCCTTTATCGTTAGTCCAGTATCTTGATATTAAAACCTATTTGCCTGGAGATATTTTAACTAAAGTCGATAGAGCCAGCATGGCTCATGCACTAGAAGTTAGAGTGCCATTATTAGATCATCAATTAGTGGAATGGATGGCAGGGCTATCGCCAGACATGAAGCTTAAAGGTCGAGTCGGAAAATATATCTTTAAAAAGTCCTTAGAAACTTATTTGCCAGAGGATATTTTATATCGACCCAAAATGGGCTTTGCAGTACCGTTAGCCACATGGTTTAAAGGGCCATTAAAAGAAAAAATTAGGGAAGCATTATTGGGTGAAACTATGAAGCAATCTGGATTGTTTAATCAAACATTTATAGAGCAGATGATTAATCAACATCAAAGTGGTTTAAAAGATTACAGCACACCCATTTGGTCATTACTGATGTTTGAAGCATTTTTAAGAACTCATCATTAGCAGGTTTTAGCTAAGATGGCATTCTGTGTAGGTTTCATCCTAGATTTGTAAATAATGCCAATACTACAATAATTTAACATAATATACATTATGCGAAGTTTTATATAGGCCTATACAGCCCGATATAGACCCACCCAAATAGATGGCATTCGTAGCAATCAATAAAATTAATTTTAGATATGTTATAGTTTTTGGAGACTCGTTATGGGCAATTTAGCTTTTGAGATTGGATTTGATCATTATCGTTATGATTTACCCATCGATATGAGTCAAATTGAAGATAAGCATCGGCAGCAAATTGAATACGGTTTTGAAGCTGGCAGGATTCAAAATGTATCTAAACAACACTCTAACAAATTCGATAGAAAACTTCTGAGTATCAGACTCCGTTGCTTAAGAAAGAATTTCGAAGTAACTATTACTGCTGATGATTTAATGGAAAAGTTGCAGCAAACTAACGGCGTTTGTCCCATAACTGAAGAACCTTTTACTTTTGCACTTCAAGAACTGACAGACTGGTCTATTGATAGAGTTGATAACACACGTGGTTATTGTTCTGATAATATTGAGGTTGTGTCTGTAAAAGCCAATAAAGCCAAAGGTGATTTAGGCTTGGTACATATCATTGAGCAAGCGGTATGCAAGTTTAATCCAAATAGTATATTGACTCAGAGGCAGTGGTATTTGTTAGGACGGTTTTATTATGAAAGATTAAAGCTGACTGAACCTTTAAATATGGCTAATATATTATTATCATCTCCTGAGGTTTTTTTTAAAGTGATTTGCCTGCCGTTTTATATGCCTAAGGAGACATGCACCAATACGTTCTTAAACCTACTCTCAAAATACGGCTGCAAAGTCACTGTCATTAAAACGCTAAAACTAATTACTAAACGTAGCAAAAAATACCCTTATAAAGGTCTTCGTTTGGTAGTGAACAGTCCTAAATTAAGTGACGCTATCTTTTCTTTTTTTACAGTGATCGCTGAGAATTATTTAGAATTTGATGAGGTATTAACGGACATCTATTTTCAGATGAACCCCGATATAATTTCTGAAGAGCCTTATCAGGTAATGAAAAAAGATATCTGAAATAAATAAATTAGAATAAGGTCATACAGATTTTTTATACGAAACTAAGTTAGGATAGTTTAAATGCAGGCTAAAGGCTAAACTTGGAGCCTAAATACTTAAGACGTAGATTTCGTCTTTAACCTTCAACATTTAAGCTAAACTATTCCAATTGAGTTGCTAGCCATTGAGGATAACTAAGTATCGTGCTGCATTACCTATTAAAAATTATTATTTCCTCACTTATTATTGTTGCAATTGTTGAGCTAACTAAAAGAAGTTTATTTTGGGGAGCCGCCCTAGCCTCTTTGCCTATTACCTCATTGCTAGCCTTTGCTTGGTTGTATCTCGATACGGGCAATAGTGATAAAGTCGCCACACTGTCTACTAATATCTTCTGGCTAATTTTGCCATCTTTAGTGTTATTTATAACTTTACCGATGTTGTTACGTCAGGGCTTTGAATTTTGGTTAAGTTTAGCTATAGCGACTAGTGCAACTGGCTTAGCTTATTACGGCATGGTCAAATTATTAGGATTATTTGCAATTCGCTTGTAGATAAAACATGGTTTTCTCTGAATAACGAGGTTAGCTTGTCGTGATAACCTTTTTTTAATGTTTGAATACCTAATTTTTTTCCTTGCATACCCAGTTTCTTATCTTGCTAAACTAATTTCGCACCATGATCACCTAATTTCATGACTTAAATACCCTATTTCACTCCTCAAACATATAATTTCACACACTAAATACCCAATTATAAACAATGAAAACCCAATGTTGAGCTATAAATACCGATATTTATAGTGTGAAACTCAAGCTTCGTAAGGTGAGATTGATGATAAATACAGAAAATATTTAATTTTAAGTGACTTAACTTTAGATAGACACCTCATTAACCGGTCTTTTGAGTATCAATAGCACAAGGTAATTTAGCTGATAGCCGATTAAGCATCGTAGGTCGGGTTAGCGATAGCGTAACCCGACAATTCATAGTCCATTGTGCGGGTTACATGATCCCCTAAGATCAGCAACTTAAATAGTGCGGTGAGAAAATCGATTAAGAAAAAAGAAACCCAAATGATGTATAACACAATAAGATAGATTTCTTAAATTAAGGGTTTCAGCGATACTAAAAGCAATGATTAGTTATATCTTAATGAGGGAGCAGCTAGTTCTTATATAAAGAACCAGGGATTTTTGGTGACAGCTACTATACCAATATAAACAATACAGGCCATGGCAGCTATAAAAGCAACCCATTTTTTAGTACCTTGACTTTTCATAACAAACAAACCTAAACCTATATAAGCGATTAATACTAAAAGTTTAGCGATGATCCAACCAAAATCACCTGATAACCAATCACCTTGAAATACTAAAACAAAACCACTGCCTATTAGAAGAGCATTTAGGATATGAGGTGCAATTTTTAATACTTTTAATTTAAGTAACTCAGGGTTAACTTCAGATAATATCACCCTACCCACAAAACTGATTAAAGACAAAAGTATAAAGGTTAAATGTAAAGTTTTAAGCATGATCTTCTCAAGGTAAAAAGTTAAAGTAGCATTCTAATGACTACTATTGGCAGTTAAGGGTATGAATAAAAGCTGGGTAATTAATATAAAAACCAATAATCACCGGACTTTAAATCACACCCATTAGTTAAGTATCTGTACAAGATGGATACTGTTATTTTGTTGTATTAAGATACTGGGTGATAACAGCTTGTAACTGATCTTTATTCAGTATCTGATTATCTACTTTAAGATAAGCCACAGCTTCATCATTATGCAGAGTGACTTCTTCAACTCCAGTGAGTGTTAAAAGCTCAGTGGCAAAAGCATCGGCTTCTTGGATAGTCAGTTTTTCTAATGAAATTAATAAATTGGCCCAATAACGTGGTGGCGTCATACTGAACGATAATACTAACCAACTGGCAGCAAGCGCGGCACAAAATATAAACACGCCACTAGCACCGTAAGCACCATAACACCAGCCCCCTATTCCACCACCGATGCCTGCTCCTAAAAACTGACAAGTAGAATATACGCCCATGGCTGTTCCTCTTAAATCACCAGGCGCTGTTTTAGAAATTAATGAGGGCAACGTGGCTTCTAATAAATTAAAGCCCGTAAAAAATAGCCAAAGAAAACCAATAATGCCGACTAAGCTAGAATGAAATTGCATCAATCCTAAATCAGCGATCACTAAAGCAGCAATAGCGCCTATAAAAACAGGCTTCATTTTGCGCTTTTTCTCAGCCAAAATAATAAAAGGAATAATAGCTGCCATTGAGATTACAAAAACAGGTAAATAAACCTGCCAATGTAACGTAGGTAATAAACCTGCATCTCTTAATAACAAAGGCACGACGACAAAACTAGCGGTTAAAATGGCATGTAAAACAAAAATCCCATAATCTAATCGCAGCAAATTTGGATTCTTTAATATTTTAAAAAATTGCCCTGGAACCAACTCCGCATCCCGATGTTTTTTAGACTGCTTAGGATTAGGGACTTTGAAAAGTATCACTAAAATTGCCAGCAAAGATAACACAGCAATCAGCCAGAATATGCCATGTACACCGATAAGGCCGCCTATGACTGGACCGGCGGTAATGGCAATGCCAAAGGAAACACCAATACTAAGTCCAATGATGGCCATCGCTTTGGTGCGATGTACTTCTTGTGTTAAATCAGCGACTAAAGCCATGATAGGTGCAGCAATTGCTCCAGAACCTTGTATAGCTCGACCTAATAAAACGCCATATATGCTGGTAGATAATGCTGCCACTACACTACCTGCAAAAAACAATAACAGGCCAATGATAATGAGTTTTTTTCTACCGTAACGATCGGACATCAAGCCGAATGGAATCTGTAAAATTGCCTGACTAATTCCGTAAACACCAATTGCCATGCCGATTAATGAAGGTGTTGAGCCATCCAATTGCTCTGCGAATAATGATAAGACAGGCATAATCAGAAATAGTCCCAGCATACGCAAGGCGTAAATACTGGCTAATGAAGCTACGGCACGTTTTTCCGATGTGGTCATCGGACTAGTAATATCCTGCATGTTTGTCAAAATCGGTCGCTCCTTTGCGCCTATATATTTGTGTGATTATGAGTAGCCTGAACAAGGCTTAGGAAACTATTCATAAAAACGTTTTAAATAAAAACCTGTAAAAGAAGCCTCACATTCAGAAACTTGTTTAGGCGTGCCTTCGGCAATCAGGGTTCCACCGCCATCACCGCCTTCTGGCCCCATATCGATTAACCAGTCAGCGGTTTTTATTACATCTAAATTATGTTCAATAATTATGACAGTATTACCATGATCACGTAAGGTATGTAAAACGCCCAATAACAACTTTATATCATGAAAGTGCAGGCCCGTTGTCGGCTCATCTAAAATATATAAAGTTCTGCCAGTATCACGTTTGGATAATTCTTTAGCTAATTTTACACGCTGAGCTTCACCACCTGATAAGGTAGTCGCATTTTGCCCTAGAGTAATATAACTTAAACCGACTTGAGTCAGTGTTTGTACTTTTCTGGCTAAAGTCGGAACGGCACTAAAAAACGTACAGGCATCTTCAACCGTCATATCTAAAACCTGATTGATCGTTTTGCCTTTGTAGCGAATTTCTAAGGTTTCACGATTATAACGTTTGCCATTACAGGCATCACAATGCACAAAAATATCCGGTAAAAAGTGCATTTCAACTTTAATTACGCCATCACCTTTACAAGCCTCACAACGACCGCCCTTAACATTAAAGCTAAAACGACCGGGCGTATAACCGCGTGAACGTGCCTCTGGTGTCGCTGCAAACAACTCTCTAATGGGTGTAAATAATCCAGTGTAAGTGGCAGGATTAGAGCGAGGAGTACGACCTATCGGGCTTTGATCAATATCAACGACTTTATCAAAATGTTCCATACCTTCGATAGCACTGCAAGGCGCAGGAATAATACCTGCTCTGTTAATCATTCTTGCGGCATAACGATACAAGGTGTCATTAACTAAGGTTGATTTACCTGAACCTGATACACCTGTTACACAGGTCAACAAACCAACTGGAAAAGAAATGTCGACATTTTTTAAATTATTACCATGAGCATTACGAAGGGTAATCAGCTTATCTTTATCCACCGGCGTTAATGTCTTTGGTATCTCTATACCCAGTTTACCCGACAAATATCCACCTGTTAATGAAGCCTCATTATTAAGAATATCCTCTAAACTACCTTGTGCGATAATTTGGCCACCATGAACACCGGCACCAGGGCCAATATCAACGATATGTTGAGCTGCACGTATGGCATCTTCATCATGCTCAACAACAATGACGGTATTGCCTAAATCACGAAGATGAAACAAGGTATTCAGTAAACGCTGATTATCACGCTGATGTAAACCAATTGAGGGTTCATCCAATACATACATCACACCCACTAAACCTGCGCCGATTTGACTGGCGAGACGAATGCGCTGGGCTTCACCTCCCGATAAGGTATCAGCACTACGATCTAGGGTTAAATAATTAAGCCCCACATTAACCAAAAACTCTAAACGTTCCAGAATCTCTTTAATGATTTTGACTGAAATCTCACCACGTTGCCCTGGTAAACTCAATTGTTGAAAAAAGCTGAGTGATTTACGGATAGGAAGTTTAGTGAGTTGATGTATGGCTAATTCATCGATAAAAACATTGCGTGCCGCTGCATTGAGTCGCGCGCCATCACAGGCATTACAGGGTTTATGGGATTGGTATTTAGCCAGTTCTTCACGCACCATAGCTGAATCGGTTTCATGATAGCGTCGCTCCATGTTGGCAATAATACCTTCAAAACGATGTCGCTTCTTTTTAACCGAACCACTACCAGCCATAAACTTAAAATCTATGGCTGCATTTCCACTACCATACAATACTGCATCTTGATGCGCTTTAGTCAGTTCTGAAAAAGGTGTTTCTGGATCAAAGCCATAATGCTGCGCTAATGAACATATAATTTGATAATAGTAAGCATTGCGCCTATCCCAACCGCGAACAGCACCTGCCGCTAAACTAATATCTGGATTATGAACCACCAGTTCAGCATCAAAATGCTGTTTTACTCCAAGACCATCGCAACTAGAACAAGCGCCTTTAGGATTATTAAAAGAAAAGATGCGTGGCTCTAATTCACTTAAGCTATAACCGCAATGCGCACACGCAAAGCGTTCAGAAAATAACAATTCAGTCGCATCATCTAAGCAAGCAGCAATGGCAATACCATCGGCAAGACGCAGTGCGGTCTCAAATGATTCTGATAAGCGCAAAGCGATGTCGTCACGAATTTTAATTCGATCAACGACCACTTCAATACTATGTTTCTTTTTTAAATCCAAAGCGGGGGCATCATCTAAATCATAAACTTTGCCATCAATACGAGCACGGATAAAACCTTGGGCACGTAAATCATCGAGAAGTTGACTATGCTCACCTTTACGATCGATCACCACGGGTGCCAATAACATCCAGCGTTGATCTTGAGGTTGAGCCAGTAAATGGTCAACCATTTGACTCACAGTTTGCGCTTCTAACGAAGTGTGATGCTCAGGACAACGAGGCGTACCCGCTCGCGCATAGAGTAATCTTAAGTAATCATAAATTTCAGTGATCGTTCCGACTGTTGAACGAGGATTATGCGAAGTAGATTTTTGTTCGATAGAAATAGCAGGAGATAAACCTTCAATATGATCAACATCCGGTTTTTCCATAATCGATAAAAACTGACGAGCATAAGCAGACAGCGACTCTACATAACGCCGTTGACCTTCGGCATAAATGGTATCAAATGCCAGTGATGATTTTCCAGAACCCGATAAGCCAGTAATAACAATGAGCTTGTCTCTAGGTAGATCAATATCAATGTTTTTTAGGTTATGCGTTCTAGCACCACGGATGCTAATCGTATCCATTAAATAATTCCGGCCATTGGGTTGATTTTCTAACTGATGTAGGCTGCCCTACCCTGAAAAAACTTATTATCTCAGGATAGGAAAAAATAAGAATTATACACAGACTGACTGTTACGCCATAGCTGATTTACTACACTAACATAGAACGATGTCCTCATTGCATAGGATGTGCAGACGCTAGATGGCGCATTAAACGATGCGCTTCACTTTAATCAGCACAACCTATGACCCTGAAATGGAATATTGACAATGTTAATGCTTAATTTTAATAGCTGCCTATCTAACCATTCCATTAAAGCTGTTGGTTGCTCTTCGGCAACTTTCGCAAATACTTCCTCCGTCTGCATAAACTCATCTTGTCCAGTCTCCGGGTAATCCCTAACCACGTCATCAAAGAATGGACGCAAAGCACGAGTATTTTTATCACGAGCAATGGAAGCAAGAAAGGCAAGCTTATCAGCAGGCGTAAGCAAGTTAAGACCGAAGTGACCAATTGTTTTAGTAGGTATCTACACAAGTTTCTTATCGGCGTGGAAACGATAAAAAACACCGTAGGGGCGTATTGCATACGCCCAACATTGAAAGTCCAATGTTATAGAGCTTATTTTATAAGGGCGTATGCAATACGCCCCTACGATCTTCACCACAATGTTATCGTTCT
>QVQD01000198.1 GCA_003584875.1 Methylococcales bacterium | reverse complement strand
ATGGCTAAAGAGTGGGACATAAAAAGAATACTTTCACAGTCTCGATAGCGTAACCCGACAAAATTAACTACTAACCGATGTTACGCAGCCATTCAATGGTTTATAAAAAAGACAAATAATGAGATCGCCAACCCGACCTACATTACTATCGAATTACCCTGGCATTCCTTTAAGTAACCAAGCGATAAAATTCTCTCGATTACGAGAACAAATCACCACCTTGCCTCTACCTGAAAACTTTAACACCATGCCTTCACCACTGGTGACGCTGTTCACCAACTGCCCTAACAAGCCACTCGACTGCTGTGTTGCAACCGAGATTTCATGATGCAAAGAGCTATCCCAAGCGACCACATGGGCATTATCAATAATGATGTCTTTACCCGGTTCTACATCTAAGACAAAACTAGAACCAAAACCCGATACGGCTAATTTTCCAACACCACTGGCTTCACATATAAAGAATCCGCCTGTTTGTCCAAACATGGCTGAACCTAAGTTTTGTGAACGCACATTTAAACTCACACCACTTTCGGCAGCCACAAAAGCACCATCAGTAATTTTATAGCTGATAGCACCGACATCTAAAACTTGTATAGCACCCGGCAAAGTGGGCGACAATAAACAATCGCCATCACCTCTGGTTGCTTCTATATGCTCTTGAAAGAAAGATTCCCCATTAGCAAAACGGCGCATTAAAGCACTACCTAAACCGCCAGTCATTTTGCCTTTTAGCTCTAAGGCGCTTTCCATCATCACCATCGCGTTTGATTCGCAATAAATTGTTTCCCCACGCAACAGACTAATATGCAAAAAAGGATCTACATCACCAGTCACTGTAAATTGAGCCATCTCATCGCCTTTAGATAAAATCAAAAAACAAACATTATCTTTCACTTATGCCGATTATTCCAATATTTAGCGTTTTCATCACGCCATGAATGAACATCCCAGTCATTTGCCTTTTCACTTAACATAAGAGCACCTCTATCTGCTGTATTCCAGCATAGAGCACCCATTTGCTGATAACGTTGCAGGCTAAGCGGATGCGGATGACCAAATTGATTTTTATAGCCCGCTGAGATTAATACATACTTAGGATTGACTGTCTCTAAAAAACTGAGCGTAGAAGAGGTTTTACTACCGTGATGCGGGGCCAGCAAAATATCAGACTTTAAAGCATGTCCATAAGTCTCTACCAACCAAGATTCTGCAGCAGTCTCTATATCACTGACTAATAACACTGATCCCTGTTTCGATTGAACCCTTAGCACACAAGAATTATCGTTATCTGAAACAAAGCTTTGCTGAGGCGATAACATCGTAAAGCTGACATCATCCCAGATCCAAGTTTGTCCTGCCAGACAAGTCTCAGGTGCATGTGTGCTTAATTGCTGAGTGGCACTGGTCAATATTTGCTGAGTAGGCATATTACGCAACAATGATTCTGCTCCACCTATATGATCGTTATCACCATGACTGACAATCAAAGTATCTAAGTGATCGATACCTTGTTGCCGTAAAAACGGCAGGATGGCACTCTGACCCATGTCACTTTCTGCGGAAAATTTTGCGCCAGTATCATAAACCAAATTATGATGAGTAGTTTGCACCACCACCGACAAACCCTGCCCTACATCCAGTACCGTCAACTTAATCGCGCCCAACACTGGCAAGACAGGTGCAGTAAAAATTAAGGGTAGAAACATAACCATACTTAGCCATCGTGCTGGCATACCCGCAGGCGCTAACATTAATAAAATACCTGGCACTGCAAATACTAAAGCCCAGACAGAGGGCTGCGCATGATTAATAGAGGCGAGCGGCAACTCTGCCAGCATCGACAACAGCCACCACAATCCTTGTAAAACACCATCAATGACAACAAATAAGCCATGAGCAATGACCGGTACCGAAAACATTAACAAAACTCCGATTAAGGCCACCGGCACCACTAATACGCTGATAACTGGTACCGCTATAAAATTGGCCAACGGCGAAATCAATGACACTTGTTGAAAGAAGAATAATAACAACGGCGCTAAACCCACGGAAGTCGCCCAATTAATCTTAATGACTTCTAACACATAACCGAACGAGCCTAAGCGAGCGGAAATAGTATAAATAATTAAACTAACAGCTAAAAAGGATAACCAAAAGCCCGCCGACAAAGCGGCCAAAGGATCAATAATTAACACTAACAATAATGCTACGGCTAAAGTATTAAAAGGCCTAGTATTGCGCTGAAAACTAATAGCCAACATCACCACGGTTAGCATAATTACTGAACGCTGAGTCGGCACCGAAAAACCGGCTAATCCAGCATAAAAAACGGCCGTCAACATCGCAGCAAGCGCTGCAATCCGTTGTGGTGAATACATTAAAAAACCTAGCCTAGCCCAAAGCTTTAATACTAAAACATAGACCAATCCAGCTATCAAACCTACATGTGAACCTGATATAACCACGAGATGGGTTGTACCCGTTATTCGAAACACTGTCCATTCATGCTGAGAAATGCCACTACCATCGCCTATGGTGAGCGCTTTAATCAAACCTAAATGAGTACAATCACTAGCCACTTCTGATAAGCGATCAGTAATTATTTGTCGCCATAAAGATATATGCATCCACGCTGAAGCCTCGCCTAGTAATACAGGCTTAGGACTGGGGCGAATATATCCAGTGGCCGCAATACCTTCAGTAAATAGCCAACGTTCATAATCAAAGCCACCTGGATTAAAACTACCATGAGGTCGTTTTAACTTAACGGTAAATGACCACTGCTGTCCGGCCTTAATAGGCTGCTCTGGAAAATACCAATTTAATCTTAATAATTTTGGTATTTTTTGCGCAGAAGATGGCACAATAAAATCAAAGCGAGTACGCCGCTCATCTTGCTCTGGCAAATCCGCCACATAACCACTCACAGCGATATCGACGCCTTCTTGAGCTTCTGGTAATTGATTTGCTGAACGCAGCATGGCAAAAACGACTGCCCACAACACGCCCATCACTAAGAACAATAAGCGCCAGTGCCGTAAGCTTGCTAAAACCAAAGCAGAGAAGCTAACCATTATTAGCCAAAGATTGCTGGGCAATACCTGAAATTGCTGGACAGCAAGTAGCCCGATAAGAAATAACAGTACAGATACCAGCATTTAATGCCTCGGTGTTAGGTCAAACTAAAAAACGTCTGTTGGATGGATTAGATCTTTTTCAACCTAAGTATTGATACCTTGTCGGGTTACGCTACGCTAACCCGACCTACATGACAAATGAGCTTTCTTACAGGGAAATTTAAAAAACGGCTGAACTCCGCGCCATTCTGAGGTATTATCGCACACCGATTACTTTTAACAGGAAGCTTCCATGACTCAAGATGAATTAAAACAAAAAGTGGCACAAGCAGCCATACACTATATTAAAGATGTCGCCATCGTTGGCGTAGGCACAGGCTCTACCGTCAAACATTTTATTGATTATTTAGGCGACATTAAGGGCGATATCGAAGGCGCAGTGTCTAGCTCTGAAGTCAGTACTGCTCATTTAAAGAAAGTTGGCATCCCTGTTTTTGACTTAAATGCAGTCGGAACACTTGATGTGTATGTTGATGGCGCTGATGAAGTCAGCCCTCATAAGCATCTGATTAAAGGCGGCGGCGGTGCCTTAACTCGCGAAAAAATCATTGCTGCAGCTAGCAAAAAGTTTGTTTGTATCGTCGATGAAAGCAAATGCGTTGATGTTCTGGGCAAATTTCCTTTGCCTGTTGAAGTGATTCCTATGGCAAGAAGTTACGTCGCTAGAGAGCTCGTTAAATTAGGCGGCCAACCAGTATGGCGCGAAAACTGTATCACTGATAATCATAACGTGATACTCGATGTCCATAACCTCAACATTCTTAATCCAATTGAATTAGAACAAATCATCAATAATATTACCGGTGTAGTCACTGTCGGTTTATTTGCTATGAGACCCGCTGACATCGTTTTAATTGGTAAAGGCACTGAAGTTATTACTCAATAATTATTGTGCATGAGGATATGTAAACCTCAAAGATCCTACTGTAGGGGCGAACTCATACGCCACGTTTAAACAGACAATGTACTGGTCAAATCTGTCGCCCCTACAGATACAATACCCAATATCGCTTTTATAAACCCCAGAGGCCTCAGCACCCTCTCTATGCGGGATGTCTAGTTGGTGATACGTACCCCGACATACTATGTCACACGGCTGTGCAAACAGTTTTTTGTTTGCGCACCTTTTGTCATTTGAGCGGTAGGCAAAAAAACGTTGCCCACCCTGCTTGGCTTATGCTTGTTATAAGAGCAAGGTTAAATCCTACGTAGTAGGCGTCTAATGAGTAAGGCTTTTAAGTCACGTCGAGCGTCTACAATAATATGAATATACAAAATATCTTGCCGTACTTCATAGATGATGCGGTTCATTCCAGAGATAATTTGCCTGTATTGACTGATATTAAGCCTTTCGAATTCTTCTGGTATAGTGCCCGAATAAGGGTAATCATTCAAAACACGAATTGATTTTTTTAATTTTCCAAAAGTCTCCTGCCAAGTCGTAAGGGAGAAGTGTTTACTTAAGTAGGCTTTGAGTTCTTTGAGGTCTTGCTCTGCTGATTCTAGGATGACAACCTTAACGGTCATGCCTGTTCGACCTTATCTAATTCCTCAAAAACTGCTTCAATATCGCGGAACCTTCCCTGTTCTATCTCATGATTGCCAAGCGCCAAAATCCTAAGTAAAGCTAAAGTTGCCTCTTGCTCCTCATAGGTTTTAACATCTAAAACAACAAGCTTGGCTTCGCCATTTTGAGTAATGAGTAATGGCTCTCTGCTTTCAGAAAGATTTTTAACGATTTCTGCTGCGTGGCTTTTAAGGTAACTGATTGGTTTGATTTGGGATGAAAACTTCATGTTTAGCTTCCAAATGAAATAAGAAGACTTATATTAGTTTTAATTACGTCTTATGTCGATTTTAATTAAACAACTATTAAGTCCGTAAGTCGTAGGGTGGTTTCGCGATAGCAAACCGCCGCATACACGCAATATCGAAAACATTCGAACAAAAAAACTCACGAGGAAGTATCCAAGTGAGGGTCAGTTTATCGCTCCGTATGTGGTAGATTGCTAGCCTAGTAGATTGGGGTGAAGCAACGCGAACCCCAACAAGTTGCGTGTTGCGTTGGGGTTCGTTATCACTCACCCCAACGCAAGCTTCAAAGGTTAATTAAAACCCTAGCGATTAAATCAATACAAAGGTCACTAGGATTTACCTAATTAGCCCTTTACAATAGCGTCACTACAACATCATTTCATCGCTATTAATGAAACCTAAATACGCCTTGCTCTGTATATTACTGCTACTTGTGGCATTAATCGCAGCTCTTATTAAAGTCGCGCCCCAGTTACAACAAGCGGCAGACATCATACCTCCAGCTACTATCTATAGTCGCTCAGACAATAGTAGCATTAACAAACCCTGCTCAAATGATCATCCTGAGTGGCGACCTGCGCAAGTCATTGAAGGCGTTACCTTAGATGCTGCACCTTCTTGCGAACCTGATAATCCTTATGATATTGTCACCTCGGTTAAAGGCAGCAATAATGTTTCGATGGGCACCTTAATGCAAACTAACTTTGCTCAAGATGCCATCACTATGAGCGACGATTTAGATCATGATGGTGATCCCGATATTATTCGCATTAAATTGGAAGTGGTTGAGCTTAACGGCAGCAGCCCAGATGGTGAGTTTTTAATCAACACCTATGATATAGCGCCAGGCATACAACCTGGGCTTTGGGTCTATGCCCCTAAATCAAGGGGCATGGCTTTAAAAAACTTCAATTCCTTAGTAGCCAATCCTTTATTACGCGCACCCTCTCCTGTCATCCGTGTCGAACAAGGCGATAAAATTTATATTACCTTAGAAAATACCCATTATTTACCGCATACCATCCATCTACATGGCGTAGATCATCCTTGGCTGAATGATGAAGGCCAAGATAATGATGGCATGGAAACTCATGCTGTTTTCCCTGGTAAGAGCCACACTTATCAAATACAACCCAGACATACCGGCACTATGCTTTATCACTGCCATGTGCAAACTGCACAGCATTTCATGATGGGTTTAAATGGAATGTTTATCGTTGAAGAAAATCAGCCTAATAATTGGCTACAAACCTTCAATATTGGTGCAGGGCAAGTACGCCACCCATCAGCGGCTGTTAAGAAAACCTATAACCAAGAATACGATTTGCATTATCAATCAGTCGATAAGAAACTAGCTTCTATCATTCAAACGGCTAATGACCCTAGACTCATTGCCCAGCATATGGCTAGAGACTACAACATGACTGAGTCTTTTGAAAACTACTTTATGCTCAATGGCCACTCCTTTCCTTATACACTGCGTGACGCTATGATCATCGCTGATGAAAATGAGACCATTAAACTCCATGTCGCCAATTTACAGCGCTCCGCTGTTGCTTTACATATTCATGGCCACAAAGCCACAATCACCGCCTTAGATGGCGTAGATCAGCCAGAAGGCCGGCAAATAACACGAGATGTCTTTGATATTGCTCCAGCACAACGCACCGATTTACGCTTGCAAACTACAGATGATGGTTTACAAAGTTATGGCCCTGGTTTGTGGATGTTTCATGATCATGTGCCTACCGGCACAACAACTGATGGAATGGAACCAGGCGGTAACATGGCGATTCTTGCTTATAAACATTATCTTGATGACTTAGGTATGCCCAAAATGCATGATGAGTTATTTGATCAAGTGTTTAATAAAGATTATTACGCTAAAAAACAAGCGGTATGGGCGAGCGGAGATTTTGCCGCCTTACTGGGTGACGCTGGTTTAGTAGCTCCGAATTATGGCCGCATCATCCTATTTGGTCTACTCGCTGGCTTGATCATCGCCCTTTTTATTTTGAGTGCGCTTATTGTTAGACGGAAATCATCATGAAAACCTTAATGCTCACTTTATTAATGCTCTGCGCTAGCTCCGTGGTGACTGCCATGGACATGGACGGCATGTTGATGGATGATAAAGGCATGATTATGAATGCCAACAGCGACACCCTGCCCCGTGACTGCACGGCAATTTCAGAAACTGTAGACATTACTATTCGTGCGGGTCAACAACATGCACAAAAATTTACCGGCAAAATGTTTGCCTTCGATCAGCAAGAATGGAATGTTAAACCCTGCGCTAAAATCAATATCACTTTTATTAATGATGACCAAATACGCCATCAATTGATGATACATGGCTTGCCAGGTTATTTATATCCAGACGGCATGTTTCATTTAGAGCTTTATGGTGAAGGCCAGCTACAAGCCTCATTGATTATGCCTAGTTTAAAAAAGACTTATCTCGTGCATTGTGAATTGCCTCAACACATGGAAAAAGGCATGAAAGCCCAATTAAAAGTCGATGGTGGTAACGGTGATTTACCTAGCATACCCGGCTTGACTGCCCCAGTAAAAGCAGATATCTATCCCGTTGATTGGAGTTCATTAACGACAGCGATATTAATTTTGTGTGTGTTAGTGGGCTGCCTTATCCCGTTTATTATCATCCTTAATGCTAAACGCTTTAAAGAGTTAATGAAGAAATTATTGTCAACATTGAAACGTGGTGAATCTGTCGGCCCTTCAGAATCTTCCTAACTCATGCAATATGGATTGCCGAAATGCCAAAACTCATGAGACGATTAATATTAATCGTAACAAAAAATTTTGCAGTTACCTTGTAGAGCCCATATTAAGTCTGTAAATGTAGTTTCGATTGCAGGGATGAAGCGAAAGAAACTGTTAAAGTATTATAATTCTAGCGTCTCCATCGGAAAGTTCATCTGGCATAAGTATTCATAAATTGCGAAAATCCTACTTTAGGGGCATAGGTATCTACACAAATAATTGTTAGCATTCCCACGCGAGAACGAAAACATTGTGGTGAAGATCGTAGGGGCGTATTGCATACGCCCTTATAAAATAAGCTCTATACCATTGGACTTTCGATGTTGGGCGTATGCAATACGCCCCTACCAGGTACTCGTTTTTAAAATTTAAACATACATAGCTATGCTTAAAAAAGATCAACTTGTAAAATTATCCTGTTTTTTTTAGAAATTAAATTCCTTCATCAGGGGAAATACTCATGGCCTATGAGGCTTTGTTAGAAACTTTACAAAAGCATAATAAACTTTCCGCTACAGAATTAAAAAAAGTAGAGCGAGTAAAAAAAACCTCAGTTGCTGAAAATATCCCTCAATTGTTGCTTAAACTAGGTTTATGCTCAGAATTAGATGTAGCCAATGCTTTTGTTGAATCGGGACACTTTGAAAAAGTTGAATCCAATCAGTATCCGCAGGAAACGCAATTACCTGAGACAGTGACCTTACGCTTTTTGAAGAGCAATCATATTATCGGATTACATCAAACCAATAACGACATTACCGTCGCTATGATGGATCCCGAAGATCACTTTTCTATAGCTGCGTTAGCTTTGGCTTCAGGAAAATCAATCATCACTAAAGTGGGTTTATTATCAGAAATCGATACCGCCCTAGATTTACAATACGGCGAAGATCGATCAAAAATGGATAAATTGATAGATGATCTAGCCGCTAATGATAGCGATGATTTTGGAGAAGAAGATTTAGAGCATTTGAAAGATTTGGCCAGTGAAGCACCTGTCATCAAAATGGTTAATTTGGTTATGCAACGAGCTATTGAAACCAAAGCTTCAGATATACACGTAGAGCCTTTTGAACAAACCTTAAAGATTAGGCTACGTATAGATGGTGTTTTGCAAGAAATTGACGCGCCTAATGTAAAGTCAACGGCTGCGGTGATCTCGCGAATTAAGATTATGGCCAAACTGAATATTGCCGAACGCCGACTACCTCAAGATGGTCGCATTAAAATACAAATGCTAGGCAAAGAATTAGATTTACGGGTATCTACCATACCGACCATGTACGGTGAAAGTGTCGTTATTCGTTTACTAGATAAAGAAAATACCGTATTAGATTTTGCTGGACTGGGTTTTGCTGGTCGTCATCTACAACAATTTATTGATGTATTATCGCTGCCACATGGCATTATTCTTATTACCGGCCCAACAGGTAGTGGCAAATCAACCACCATGTATGCGGCTTTAAAACAATTGAATACGCCTGAACGCAAAATCATTACCGTTGAAGATCCCGTAGAATATCAAATGGAAGGCGTCAATCAAATTCAGGCCAAGCCTCAAATAGGTTTAACCTTTGCATCAGCCTTACGCTCTATAGTTCGCCAAGACCCGGATGTTATTATGATCGGCGAAATGCGTGACCTTGAAACTGCAAAAATTGCTGTTCAATCTGCTCTTACTGGGCATTTGGTGTTATCAACTTTGCATACTAATGATGCCGCTGGAGGTATCACACGCTTGCTAGACATGGGACTTGAGGAATATTTACTGACCTCAACCGTCAATGGGATTTTAGCCCAACGCTTAGTTAGAAAACTATGTCCAGAATGTAAAGTTGGGAGTGTCGCTGAACCTGAAATCGTCAGTAGTCTTAATCTACATCGATTTAGTTCCGAGACTGAGATTGTTTTATACAAGCCTGTTGGGTGTCCTGCCTGCGCCGGCATGGGTTATCGTGGGCGACTTGCTATTATTGAATTCTTACCCATGACCGATCCTATCCGAAAACTCATCATGAACCATGAAGAAGCCGGAGCTATTCAAAAACTCGCGATTACTGAAGGTATGCAAACACTTTATGAAAATGGCCTCGTTAAAGTAATACAAGGCATTACTACCCTAGAAGAAGTTATGCGAGTCACAGCGGAAACTTAAGATGCCTCTATTTACTTTTAAAGCCGTTAATAATCTGGGTGAAACAGAAGAAGGTATTAGAGACGCCATCAATGAGCATACTTTGATTGCCACTTTACATTCTGAAGGTTATATCCCAATTCGTGTTGCGCCGGCTAATAGCCGATCATTTTTTGGCTTGCAAGCAAAACAATCTAAATTATCGCAGAAAGACATCGCTCTTTTAACAGGAGAACTGGCCACATTACTGGAATCTGACTTACCTTTGGATAAATCTTTACTCGTCTTAATAGATTTAACTGAAGACCATGCACAATTAAGTAAATTGATTGCCCGAGTACTCGACAAAGTAAAAGGTGGCGCGACCTTGGCCGATGCTCTAGAGCAACAATCAGGCATTTTCAGTAAGTTTTATTTGAATATGATAAGAGCTGGCGAAGCTGGTGGAAGTCTGGGCTCGGTATTGGCTCGACTAGCTGAATATCTGGAGCGCTCGCAAGAATTAAAAGACACGGTAAGTACAGCATTAATTTATCCTGCCATATTATTGGTAATGTCATTAGCCTCATTATTTGTAATGCTCACTTTTGTAGTGCCGCAATTTACTGAAATGTTCGAAAGCGCGGGCAAATCTTTGCCAGTCTCAACTCAAATTGTGGTGGCATTAGCAGAATGGCTACAAAGCTATTGGTGGGCATTATTAGTCAGTATTATTTTTATTTCTAGCTATATGAAATTACAATTAGCTGATCCTTTAACAAAAAAAGTCTGGGATGGCCGTTTTTTAAAACTTCCGTTAGCTGGAACAATTATAACCCACAAAGAAACTGCAAACATCAGTCGCACCCTGGGAACCTTACTGGGCAATGGTGTTTCATTACTAGCAGCATTAACCATAGTCAGAGAAACTGTCGAAAACTTGGTGTTGGCAGCAGCTATTGAGGATGCAGAGCAACAGTTAAAACAAGGTAAACATTTATCAGATGCCTTATTGGGCATGGATTTGTTTCCTAAAATGGCTATGCAAATGATTAAAATGGGTGAAGAAACGGGTCGACTAGAGGAAATGTTGCTGCGCGTAGCCACTATTTATGACAAACAACTTAGGGTAGCCATACAGCGACTACTAGCTTTTCTTGAGCCTGTATTAATAATTAGTTTAGGATTGATGATTGCAGGTATCATCGTGTCGATTTTATTGGCAATCTTAAGCGTGAATGATCTAGCTTTTTAACGGAAACAATACTAACCATGAAACAAATTAAACCACTTTCAGAATCAGGCTTTACCTTACTTGAATTATTAGTCGTGCTAGGCATCATTGCCATGCTGGCTGGAATAGTAGGTCCTCAAGTCATGAAGCACATGGGAGAATCCAAAACTAAAGCAGCAAAAGTACAAATTGAAGATTTAGCGGCTACCTTGGACATGTATAAACTTGATGTAGGCAGTTACCCAAGCAGTGACGAAGGCTTAAAAGCATTGATTGAAACACCAGATAGCAGCAAACGCTGGAATGGCCCTTATTTGCGTAAATCTAAAATCCCCTTAGATCCATGGCAACAGGAATACCATTATGTATCACCGGGTGAGCATGGAAAATTTGATTTATACACCTTTGGTGCAGACAATAAAGAAGGTGGTGAAGGCGAAGATCAAGATATTGTTAGTTGGTAATCTCAACTGATACTTGACGATCTGAAAGTAGGTTCAACAAATTCACTCTTTTCGTTGCACATCGGATTACTGAGCAAATTTGTCGCTCCTACTTCACAAGCCATCATCCCAACAGGGAGAGACGCTCCTAGGCTTCAAGAGCCACAAGGCTTTACTCTGTAGGGGCATAGGTATCTACACAAGTTTCTTATCGGCGTGGAAACGATAAAAATCATCGTAGGGGCGTATTGCATACGCCCAACATCGAAAGTCCAATGTTATAGATTTTATTTTATAAGGGCGTATGCAATACGCCCCTACGATCTTCACCACAAGGTTATCGTTCTCGCTTGGGAATGCTAACAATTATTTGTGTAGATACCTATGCTGTAGACCGATCTTATCTAGGGACAGATCGCGAGCTGTCCTTAGGGTGTAATAATGTAACGATAACGCAACTTTTACTTGTCCAGTCATCAATAATCGATTAACTCAACGAAAACTTATGAGACGATTAACACTAAATAATGGCTTTACCCTACTTGAGTTGCTGGTCGTATTATTTATTATGATATTGGGTTTTTCAGTAGTTGGAATTAATCTGTCGTCAGGAAATAGTACTACTGCCATTAGGGTAGCAAGCAGAGATATGGTTTCTGCTTTGAGGTATACACGGGGACAGGCTTTAATATTGCATCAAGAAACAACCATGACAATTGATCTTGCCGAAAATACTTATACCGTAAGCGATCGACCTAAAAGTTATGTTATTCCTAAAAACATTTCGCTTACCGTAGTCACCGCACAAAGCGAACTGAGCGGAAATGGCATAGGAAATATTCGATTTTTCCCTGATGGTTCATCTACTGGAGGAAGAATTACCCTAGAACAAGATAAACTTGCTGCAGAAATTAATATCAACTGGTTAACCGGTCAAATTAAACTTGGTGACATTGATGCCAAACAATAAACAACAGGGCTTTTCTTTATTGGAAATTCTAATTGCATTTTCAATTCTCGCCCTGTCCCTAGGTATTTTATTAAAAATATTTTCAGCAGGTGTTAATACCGCTATTATTGCCGAAAACTATACAACAGCCGTGCAAATATCTGAAAGCTTAATGGCTAAAACGGGTATTGAAACACCCTTGCAAATCGGCCAAACAACTGGAATAGAAAATAATATTTATCATTGGCAAATTGAAATTAGTCCATTTACCTTTAATGATGACCAAATTGATACAAAAATATTACCAGCGGAACTTTTCAAAGTAAAGATCAGCGTTCATTGGGGAGATGACATGCTCAGTGACCGGCAGCTTGAGTTAACCACATTAAAGTTATTAAATAAATCTATATGAGGCATCAGACTCAAGGCTTTACTTTGATTGAAGTACTAATCGCCATGACCTTGTTAAGCATGATGATGGTTTTATTGTTTGGCAGTTTAAAGATTTGTGCAGATAGCTGGGAAAAAGGTGAAAATAAAATCACCGATGTCAATGATTTTGCGGTCGTTTATAATTTTTTTCATCAGCATTTGTCTTTAGCACAGCCCTTATGGAATGATTTTTCAAGTGAACAAAAGTCCTTTTCTTTTCAGGGCACAGAACATTCACTACAATTTGTTTCAGCTTTACCTGCTAGTGCAGGTAGATCAGGCTTGCAGTTATTTTCTGTCGATTTAGAATCAGAAAATAATGACTCACTTATCAAAATTACCTTAAGTCCTTTTTTTCCTCTAGCTGAAGGTGCAACATGGCATAAGGAAGAAGAAACATTAATCAGCCATATTAGTGATTTTACTTTAGCCTATTTTGGTTCTACTGACGGAATTAGTGTCGCTAAATGGCAGGATAAATGGCTAAATTCAAATGCCTTGCCTCGATTGATTAAAATCAACATCAGTTTAGACAATGACATTATTTATCCGGAAATGATTCTTGAACTTAAAGTTGAGGGCGTAAACATCAATACCAACTCAAGCGATGCTCCCATGAATTTCAACAACCCTAGATCAGACTAATGACAAAACAAAAAGGGATGGCATTGGTTCTAGTACTATGGGTATTGAGTTTGCTGACCATTATGGCGGGCAGTTTCGTTCTAACAATGCGCAGAGAAGCATCTATTACTGCAGGCATTAAAAATAATGCTCAAGCCATATCAGTTGCCGAATCAGGAATAGCGATGGCAGAACTGATGTTATTGAATCCTGATCAAAATAAACGTTGGAGGACAGACGGCAGTATTTATGAAATAATTTCGAGCGATGCCAAAATTCGGGTTCGACTATTAGCAGAAAAAGGCAAGATAGATATTAATAAAGCGGATCAAGTTTTGCTGGAAGCTCTAATGGCCACAGTTACTAACCAAGCAGAGCAAAAATCAAAATTAGCTGCAGCCATTATCGATTGGCGTGACGAAGATGATCTAGTTCATAACGATGGCGCAGAAAAAAAAGAATATAAAGATGCTGGCTTAAATTATCAGCCTAGAAACAAACCTTTTGAATCTCTTGAAGAATTACAGTTAGTACTGGGCATGAATGAATCAATATTTTCTCAGATAGAACCTTTAATAACGGTTTATTCAGGACAATCGAAAGTTTCCGAACAACTTGCCGCTAAAGAAGTTTTGCAGATAATTCCCGACGTGGATACTAGTCTTATAGATTCTTATATGAAAGCCCGATTGGACAGCGCAATAAATAACTTACCAGCACCTGCATTTACATCTAATCCAACACAGACTATTAGCAGCACACCTACTAACGCAACTGGGCAAGCACCATCGCCTGGACAAACACCAATACCTGAACAAATCAATACAATAACATTAGTATCTGAGGCTATATTGAATGATGAAGCTAGTGCCATAATCAGCGTGGTCATAAAACAATCCGCTTTCTTAGTGGCGCAAAACAGCACATTTCAACAGAGTCCTTATCAAGTTTTAAAATGGCAACAGCTAACGACTCGTAGTAAGTCATTATTTGTTGATGCAATGACCGAATTATTAGTAAAACAATATGCTGAACCTGAATTCAACAATTGATCTAGACTTTAAGCAGTTTTTACGCTGGTGGAAGCGTGAATTAGACTTTTTAGTCCCAGATAAACTCAAAGACTTGGTTACTGACCAACAAGGCTATCTCATCGTAAGCCTTGATAACAATCAGTTAAAAATCACTTATCAAAACAAGGAAGAGTCCGAACTACTGGCAACAGTAGACCGAGATGAATCTGGCCTAGCGCAATTTAAAACTCTGCGAGAAAAAGATGAACGACTCATTAAAGCTAAAGTAATACTCAGATTGTCTAGTCAATACGCTATTCAAAAAGAACTCAGCTTACCTTCTGTGGCAAAAGAAAATCTCTTACAAGTAGTATCCTACGAACTCGATCGTTATACCCCCTTTAAGCCTGAACAGGTTTATTTTACAGTTAAGCGACTGAATGATAGCAATGAACTGGGACAGATTAGGGTGATGTTAATATTAACAACTCGAGCAATTCTTGATGGACTCTTTGATGATTGCAGCGCTATGGGCTTGTCACCTCAATTGGCTTATTTAGACGATCCAACCTTAGATATTAATCGAATTGATGACCACTTTAATTTACTGCCTGAACCACTAAGACAAAAAACGCCAAAAATAACCCATATAATTAACTCAACACTCATAATGTTGACCGGTTTATTATTAGTGGCGGTTATAGCAACTCCTATTTGGCTTGAAAGCAAAACCATTGATGCTTTACAACTCAAAACTAATGCTCTAGAAAAAGACGCTAAAAAAGTTAAAGCCTTGCAGAAAGAAATAGATGCTTCTATTGATGAAACTCGTCAATTGCTAGCAGAAAAAAGTGCTGCGCCTCCCATGATTGAAATGCTAAATACCTTAAGCTCACTTATAAATGATGATACTTGGTTAAGTTATGTACAATATTCAGATGGACACTTACAAATACAAGGCGAATCACCAACCGCTTCAACATTGATAGCAATACTTGAAGCATCTGAGTTGTTTACTCATGTCCGATTTGCGTCGCCCGTGACCCAAGATGCCATTAATAAGATCGAACGTTTCCAGATTACTGTTGATGTAACTCCAAAAGGAGCACATCAATGAATATCCTAACTATTCAAAATAAACAACGCTGGCTAGCAGTAGGCTTATTAATTTTTATAGTGCTTATTTTCTGCCTAATCATTATGGTACCTTTGCTTAGCAAAGGCCTGGAACTGAGTAAATCTAAAAATGACTTGATGTTTAGATTACAACAATATGAACGCATTTTGGCCACAAAAAATACGGTCATTGCTAGTATGGCCAAAATAAAACAACAACATGATCAACAAGGTTACTTTAATAGCCAGGAAACAGATGCTTTAGCCTCAGCTGAAATGCAGGCGTTTATTAAAAAAACAATTGTTGATGCAGGCGGTGAATTAAGCAGCACCCAAGCTCTTCCAGTCAATAATAAAAATAAGTTTAGTAAAATAACGATTAGCGTAAGAATGATGGGGAGCAGCGAGGTATTGCGAAAAGTACTTTACAAAATAGAAACATCGACTCCATTAATTATAATTGACCAAATCGATATTAGACCTATGCAACACGGAACTATGAATTTAGTTACACATAAGATTGAAGCCAGCAATGTATTAAATGTTAATTTTCAAGCAGTTAGTTTCATGAGAAAGCTAGCAGAATGAACAGAAAAACACATACAGTTCTAGCGGTCATTTGCTTAGCATGTACATTGACTTTAGTGTCCGAGTGGTTTTACTCGGCATGGCAGCAGAAAAAAGCATTAAATTCAAGCGTTGCAATAAAAGAAACGCAATCTCTTGATGAAATGCCTGTTATAGATCTACTTAAACAGTCTGAGGAAAATTATCAAGATTTATCGACTCGACCTCTGTTTATAAAAGGTAGAAGAGCAGTAATAGAACCCTCAAAAGAAGCACCACAAAATATTCAAATAACAGCCAATACTTTCGACTGGCAACTTAATGGCGTTTATACTACAGCCAATGGATTAACAGCTTTACTGAGTCGAGCAATAACAAAAGGAACCAAAACCAGATATCGAAAATTAATTGTTGGTGCTGAGATTGATGGCTGGAAGCTAACAGAAATTAAAAAAGATCGGGTTCTATTTGAGCAAAATAATCTATCTAAAGAATTATTACTGCAAAAATCCAAGCCGAAGGAACTTTCCAATAATCCAAATACACCTATAATACCAGCAGCAGCACCAGACGCAGCCAGTAATCCTCCCATTGCTGACGTGCCTAATCCATTTAATCCATTTACTGCACCTAATAACCCACAACCCGCTGTAGGCGGTTTTGAAATCATTGATCATGACAACCAATAAAAAAACAATCTCCTATGTTCTTTTGATGAGTTTATCTCTAACTGGCTGTGAGGCATTAAAACCTTTTACAGCGGATAAATTACCTTTAACACCGATCATACCTGTACAACAAGATAATCAGCAAGATGTGGCTATTAAAGGCTTGCAAAACACACCGCCTACCACTAAAGCCTCAAAAACAGCTAGTGAAATATATCCAGGAACTGATCACTTTGTCCCCGACTCTATTCCACAGCATAGAGGAGTTAGTTCACCAAATGCTGGAACTTATAGCTTAAATTTTGACGATGCAGACATTGGCGAGGTTGCTAAAGTGGTTTTGAGCGACATTCTCGGTCAGAATTATGTTCTCAGTCCAAAAGTAGTCGGCAAAGTCACCTTACAAACTACAGAAGCGTTAAGCAAAGAAGAGTTGATTCCTACTCTAGAAATGGTTCTACGGATGAACAATGCTGCCTTAGTTAAAGATGGTCGTATTTATCACATTGAACCCACTGCAGAAGCCTTATACACCTCCAATATAGCAAGTAGTAAAACAGGCTATCAAACCCGAGTTATTCCAGTCAAAAATGTTGCAGCCCAAGAAGTTGCCGATATCATAAAGCCATTGGTACATGAAAAAACCATACTTAATATTGATGGCAGTCGCAATATCATAGTGGCATCTGGGACTGCTGATGAAATAGCCAGAGTCATAGAGCTAATTAGCACATTTGACATTGATTTATTAAAAGGACGGTCTTTTGGCTTGTTTACCCTTGCTCATGTTGATCCAGATACCGTTATTAAAGAACTAGAAGGTATTTTTCATCAAAAAGCTAAATCTGATGAATCTGAATTCTTTCAGTTTATACCGATACAGCGATTAAATGCCGTTTTGGCTGTTACCCATCAAGGACATTATTTAAAAGATATTGAGAATTGGGTGCTTAGGTTAGACAGAGCTAACTCAGCTTCTGGAGGTGGCGGAGTCAATGTTTATAAAGTTCAACATGCAAATGCTGAAGAATTAGCAGAGACCTTAAATGACATTTTTGCCGACGCCCAGAAGAAATCGAGTTCTGCAAAAGTAGCCCCTGGCCAAACAGCCGCAACCATAACGAATAAGTCTTCAACAGATACATCGCTAGGTGGATCATCAAGCACTAATTCATCAACACCTACATCGACACATAAATCAACTAGCAGCTCAGGCACAGGTACTGCCAAAGTTTCAAATGTAGGCAATGTCAGAATAATTTCCGATAAAGCTAATAATGCAGTCGTCATTGTTGCTACAGCACAAGAGTATGCTGTAATTAAGCCTATTATTGAACAACTTGATATCGTCCCATTGCAAGTACTGATTGATGCCACGATCGCTTCGGTTAAATTAACAGATGATTTAAAATATGGTATCGCTTGGTATTTAAATAAAAACAATAGTTCTGTGAGTAACGCCTTGGGCGGTGCCCAGCAACTAGGAAGTATTGCCTATGCAGCGACTTCTGCCTTTGCTACCGGTGGTTTAAGTGCAGTCTATAACTCTGGTGCCGTTAATAGTATATTGAGCGCACAAGCCGACAAAGGTAACCTTAATGTTATTTCATCACCGTCTTTAATGGTATTGAATAACCAGAAAGCAAAAATTAACGTAGGTGATCAGGTACCTATACAAACGAGTACTTCATCCCTACCCGTAGCTAGTGGATCAACACCAACCATAGCCTTAGGAAGTTCAATTCAATACAAAGATACAGGTGTGACTTTAGAAGTAACTCCACGAGTCAATTCGAACGGCATGGTTATTATGGATATTAAACAAGTATTTAGTGTGCCGGTATTAACAACAACAGGGGTCGCTACTTCGCCCACCATTCAGAAAAAAGAAATTGAAAGCTCAATTGCCGTTAATGATGGAGAAACCATCGTTTTAGGTGGTTTAATCGATGACACTAACACCGCAGTCAAAAGTGGCTTTCCTCTTTTATATGATCTGCCATGGATAGGTTCATTATTTGGCAACACCACTTATAATCGATCTAAGAATGAACTAGTTATTTTAATTACGCCACGTGTAGTAAAAAGCAAGCAGGATTCAAGACTAATCTCTGATGAATTTAAACGCAAATTAACCGGAATTTATCAAAAGGTATCACTGGATAATTATGAAACTAGTGCTGATGTAGAAAAAAGGTAACATCAATAAATATAATGTTTCGCTTGATGATTGAGTAATCAGAATTGTACTTTAAAGTTAAATTCGCGTCTTTGAGCAAACCAGTGATTTCAATTCAGATTTCATCGCCGCAGAAACAATAGTGGTAAACCTTAGTACGTCGACTATTACGTTGTTTACACCAGTTTTCCATCGACAAAAAAAACAGTAGGCCGTAATAAGGCTTTCCGAGCGTAAGTGGGTAAAGCGTTTCTGGCACCAGCACAACACCTGTGCCGAAAACGCCACCACGCGCTAGGTAGGCTAGCATGGTCTTATTCCGGCTTGCTACCGCATAGTAGGGTGCAATAGCTTTAGCGTATTGCACCTAATTGAATGCGTATCATGCGGCGTAATGCATCTATCGCCTATTAACGCCCTACCGTTTGCAAGTTACTGGTTAATTTCTGAAAAACAACAGCAGATAAACTCATGAGTTTTGACGCCAAGATTAATTAATTAATAAATGAACAACTGATTAGGGAATTAACGGAGTAGTAAGGTCACTGCCATTAAGTTAAGGATTGATTGCATCTGTAGGGGCGACAAATACTTAACTTAATGGCAATCTGATGTTTTCAATGACAATTAATAACTAACATCAGCCGATTTAAAACTCAGACTATTACAAAGTCTTCGTGTTAATCTAATTTAATTTAATTTAATTTATTAAAAGTTTAAAAGCATTAGAAATTATCAGCCCAAGGATCATTATGTCACAGACAATAGGCTATGCCGCTCTTCAACAAGATGCACCACTCACTCCTTTTAGCTTTGAACGTCGCGAACTTCGTGCTACTGATGTTCAAATAGAGATACTTTACTGTGGCGTCTGCCATTCTGATATACATCAAGCACGCAACGAATGGGGCGGTTCAACCTTCCCCATCGTACCTGGACATGAAATTGTCGGTAAAGTGACTAAAATAGGCGATGCCGTCACCAGCTTTAAAATAGGTGATAGTGTTGGAGTTGGCTGTATGGTCGATTCGTGCAGAACTTGCCCTGATTGCCACGATCATCAGGAACAATTTTGCAATCAAGCCTCATTTACTTATAACAGCCCTGAAAAACAAACCGGTGTTAATAATTACGGCGGTTACTCTAAGCAGATTGTGGTTAACCATGATTTTGTATTACACATTTCAGACGAGCTTGACCTTGCTAAGACCGCACCTTTATTATGTGCAGGCATTACCACCTATTCTCCTTTAAAGCATTGGAATATTGGTAAAGGCGATAAAGTTGGCATT
Source organism: Methylococcales bacterium (assembly GCA_003584875.1). GTDB lineage: Bacteria > Pseudomonadota > Gammaproteobacteria > Methylococcales > Methylomonadaceae > Methylobacter_C. Next base: position 17,213 of record QVQD01000198.1, on the reverse strand, counting down.
GTTGGTTTAGGTGGACTGGGTCACATGGGCATTAAGTTTGCCCGTGCCTTTGGTGCTCATGTAGTTCTTTTTACTACAACACCCGCTAAAGCAGAAGATGCAAAAAGACTCGGAGCTGATGAAGTAGTGATTTCTACCAATGCCGAGGAAATGCAAGCTCACCAAGGTAGCTTTAACTTTATTCTAAACACTGTTGCTGCACCGCATAATTTAGACGACTACACGCTGTTACTCAAACGTGATGGTATTCTCTGCTTAGTAGGCGTACCGGATCAACCACACCCCTCACCTTCGGTCGGCCCTTTAATCTTTAAACGTCGCAGTATTGTGGGTTCTTTAATCGGTGGCATCAAAGAAACTCAAGAGATGTTAGATTTCTGTGCGGAACATAACATAAGCTCAGAAATAGAAATCATTCCCATGCAAGAAATTAATGAAGCTTATACACGGGTATTAAAGAGTGATGTTAAATACCGATTCGTGATTGATTTAGCGAGTTTGGAAGTAGATTAGTTAAGTAGGATGCGAGTTGTGTAGGCCGAAGGAATAAGACCATGCTAGCGCAGCGCGTAATGGCGTTTCCGGTACAGGAAAGGCATCTTTGCCGGAAACACTTTGCTCGCTTACGCAAGAGCGCCAGCGATGACTAGCCTTTGATAGGTTTCAATTTATTCTACCCATCCTACCGAACTACCCTACATTGAAGATTAATTGCATCTTAGGGGCGACAGATGCTTAACTATACTTAGTGCCGCACGATCAAACCCACCTATTATCAATCAACTCCGCATAGCCCTCTTTATAACTTGGATAACTAAACTGATAACCTAAGGCTTTCAAACGTTGATTATTACAACGTTTATTCATATCCGCCTCTGGCTGCATTACTTTAGGGGATGGTAATGAAGTATTCATACGTTCTGCCAACCACGACATGACTTCCCAGGTTGTCGCTGGATCATCATCACTGGCTACATAACATGATTTTAAAGCTTTTCCTGCTAGGCGACATTCTAGTAAAAACACTAATACGCCTACACAATCAGTTTGATGAATACGGTTGGTATAGTAAGGAGGAGTTTGTTGTATGTCAGGGGCAGGAACTTGTTTGGCCATTCTTAGCAAATATTCACGCCCTGGCCCGTAGATTCCAGAAAAGCGCACAATCACATGATTTGCATTTAAATCCATCAAGCGCTGCTCGGCTGATCTAATCAGTTGACTCGTTATGTTTTCTGGATAGCTAGGTGAACTTTCATCCACCCATTCACCTTGCGTTTGTCCATAAACACTGGTTGATGATATAAAAAACCACTGCGGGGTCTTTTCGGCTTGTGAGAAATGCGCTAATAGATTATTAATGCCTAAATTATAAATAGCTTCATAACTTTCTTGGTTACGACCATCAGGAGAGACAATAAAATACACAAAATCGAAATCTAGGGACAAGGCTGTGAGTGAAGCGCTAGAACTTATATCAGCCTTAAAATAAACTATGCCTGTTGCAACTTCATTGATAGGGGGATTTCTTTTAAACCCGACTACTTGATGACCTTTAGTCATTAATACTTCTGCGAGTTGAATACCAATAGAGCCGCAGCCTATGATTAAGATTTTTGCCATAAAAGGTGTGAAAATTAGAGCTATAAAAAAGAAATATTCGTAATAGATGAATATAGAATTTTTAATATTTCCTCGTTCTGAGTCAACGCCACTATCAAGCTTTGTAGGGGCGACAGATTCGCCCTATATCTTGGAACATCGTATTACTGGGCGAATCTGTAGCCCCTACATGTGAAACGATTTCCCCCAATCCTTAACTTTGGACAATGATGCAGAACACAGAAACAATGTAGTTGATGAATCCCAAGTACTAACTATTTGAACTTCTTTAATGATTGTTGCTTTAAGCTTTACCGCTAAAGACTAATCTTCTGTAAATGATTCATCCTTTACCACATTTATCTTTCGAGTTGTAGGAATCATCAATTTTGCAAATTTTCGGTTTTTAAACCATAAAGCTAATCTAAAGGCTAGTAATAAAGTCAATATGAGCAAATAAAACAAAGGCTCTGCCATATTCCCTTTAAGTTGCCAATAATAATGAATAATAACGGCTATAGAGGCTATATAAATGTAGCGATGTAATTTTTTCCAATTTTTACCCAGCTTTTTTACCATTATCAATGGCGTAGTAATTGCCAATAGAAATATTAGCAAAAAAGCTATTAAACCAAACCAGATATACGAACTTTCAATAATATCCCTAGTAATCGCACTCCATACCAAGCCTTGGTCCATCCATAAATAAACTAAGACATGCAAACTCGCATAAAAGAAAGTGTATAGACCTAACATTTTTCGATATTGTGACATACCGCGCCATTGAGTCACCGTTTGTAAGGGGGTAATACACAAGGTTAACCATAACAAACGTAAAGACCAATCGCCTAAGCGGATGTGCAACGATAAGATAGGATCGACACCTAAATTACCGAAGAGCATATCGACAATTATGCCTAATAACGGCAATAAACAAATGCTAAAGCATAGTGTATACGGCTTTATATTACGCAAAACCATCAGAAGAAATGCCGTAAATCCATGCCGCTATACAATGCAGCAACTTCATCAGCGTAGCCATTAAATAACTCTGTTTTTCGACGCGGTGTAAAATACCCAGCACCTAAAACGCGTTCGCTACTTTGACTCCAACGAGGATGCGGAACATCGGGATTTACATTGGCGTAAAAACCATAATCGTTAGGAGCCGCTTTGCTCCAAGTACTTAAAGGCGCTCTTTTAAGCAGCTCAATCTTGACTATGGCTTTAATACTTTTAAAGCCATATTTCCAAGGCACGACTAACCTTAAAGGTGCCCCATTTTGTTTAGGCAAAGCTTCACCGTACATACCTGAGGCTAAAATAGCTAAAGGATGCATCGCCTCGTCGATCCGTAACCCTTCTACATAAGGCCATTCCAGCATGCTATTTACTGCTTGATTAGGCATACTTTTAGCATCTTGCAAGGTGGTAAATTTCACAAATTGAGCACTGGACAAAGGCTTAACTTTTTTTAATAAATTAGCTAAGGGAAAACCCATCCAAGGCACCACCATAGACCAACCTTCAACACAGCGAAATCTGTAGATATATTCTTGAAGAGTTTGCTGAGTTAAAATATCTTCTAAATGATAAACACCCGGCTTTTCGACTTCACCCGTAATTTCAACAGACCAAGGATCAATAGGTAATGCTTGGGCTAAGCTGGTTGCGTCGGTTTTGTTATAAGTAAACTCATAATAATTGGTATGGTTTTTTACTATATCAGCTGCAGTGGCCGATAATGGTGCTTTGGGCTCATAGCCTTTAGCAACAGTTGGCCATTTGGCTTCATTAGCAAACGCTAAACCTGAATAAATTCCTGAACCCGTTATTCCTAACGCCAGCATTGCCTTAATTAACTGCCTACGTTGCTTAAAAACTAACGGATCAGTAATTTCAGAACCAGGAATACTTTTATGAGTTTTGATAATCATTTTTTCTTACCCTTTGGAATCCATCCCAAGAGTTTTCTTAACTTAACCTCAGTGATAAAAGCCAAAGAGAATAATTGAATGAAGTTATCAGCATTAATGATGTCTAAACCAATTTGTTCTGGCACCAATTCTTTACGAGTACCAAACATTCGGTCCCATAATGAAAAAACAATGCCATAGTTACTATCGTGTTCAGAACGTTTTTTAGAATGATGTGTTCTGTGTAAAGAAGGCGTAATGAATACATTTGAAATTAAATCTTCATTAGGTACTCGGATGTTGGCGTGATGAAACAATATAAAAAACAATTCAACTATTTCAATCGACAATACCACATAAGCATCAACTCCAATCACAACTACAAAGACACATTTGTAGACTATCTCAATCAATAAATCAAAGACATGAAATCTAAAGCCAGTAGAAACATTGAAACCTTTATCACTGTGATGCACTTTATGGAAACGCCACAAATATTCAGACTTATGACTGACAAAATGCCACAGATAAATGGCCAAATCAAAAAAAGCAAACGCTAACAGCCATTTAATGGGCCCATTTTCCATACCACTCAATAAGCCATGTGTAGCAAATTGTTGAGCAACTAAGAACAATGAAGACGCACGCAAGGTACTCAATATTAAATTGTTAACCAAAAATGCAGTGGTATTGGTAACAAAAGACTCTTTAAAAATTTTAGCCGGAAAAGCCCTAAAAGGATGGCGCTTTTCCATAATCACCAGCACTATAAAAGCGATGATGGCTAAACCAAATAGAGCCTCATTGAAATAGAGGCCGCCGTTAGCACTTGCAGTTTCTGTGGCATTCATAACGTTTATTTTGGACTCATTGCTTCTATTAATGAATTGAGTTCTTTAATTTCATTACTTGCATCGACTTGCTGAGTAATATCAAATTGGACGCCAAGATAATAAATAACTCTGTGTTTTTTATCAAATAACGGGGTTATTTTTAAACGATTGTGAAATAAAGATCCATCTTTCTTGTAATTACGCAAGGTAACTTCCACACTTTCAGAATTTTTCATCGCTTCGGATATTATTTGTCGTGCAGGTTGATCTCTATCTTCACCTTGCATAAAGCGACAGTTAAACCCAATAATATCTTCTTGCCCATAACCTGTTAAACGCTCAAAGGCTTTGTTGGCGTAAACAATAGGCGCATCTTCCATATCTGGATCAGCTAAGGTCACTCCATTAACACATTCATCTAAAATAGCAGATAAAACTTGTGGTATTAATCCGGTATCTTTTTCAACAATAAAAGGCATATTTTTCTCCAATTCTTACAATTTAGTCATAGGACTAGCTTAATGGGCTCAAGAGAGCATCAAATTTTTTATATTTTCTACAGTATTTTCAGCGCCATCTTCGATAGAGGCACGAATCAACTTTTGAAAAGGTCGCATAAAAACTTCTATCTCAGATAATTCAAAACAAAAAGTTAATTCCGTAATATCTAAATCTTCCGACTGAAGAAAATAAGAATGTTGATAAGGCTCACCAATACCTTTAAAAATTAATTGTACAACAGGCTGATATTCAGTAATCTCGAATACTGATTCAACTAGGGCACCTTGATCTTCTCTGACTTGTTTTGTTTTGGCACCGACAAAGAGTTCATCGCCGTCTAAAGGCTGTAACTCCACTACTTCTGGCGCCCATTTTGGATAATTCTCATAGAATCGTTCACCAATAAAGGAAAAAACATCAGCGATAGATCTATTGATTTTTATTGAAGCCTCACCTGTAATAGGTGTAGAGGAATCAAAAGAAAATTTAATTGGCATTGCGATACATCTCCCGGTTGAGGGTAACTCAACATAAACTCGCCTATATTAAATTATCTGTTTTATTACAGACACTGACGATTATAATTATGAAAACTAAATAAAAAACTTAAACTAATAAGATGCACAGCCTCTAATCTAGCGGATCGCACAATAACACCATCACAAACATTGTCACAAGCATTATTTATTAGCATTCTGCCAATGAACGATCTTTCAACATAACCGAACAATTAGTTTAATATTGCTTACTATTGTTAAGGTAACAATCACCCCATACAACATACCGTTACTTTGGAAACATGCAAATAATAATTAACAAAGTTAATTAGTAATCGCCTTAAAATCCTTGTGGGCTTGATAGACCATACCAGTCTCAGCGCTGCAACATATAAGCTTTAATATAGCCACCTAAGAGTAGCGCGTAGTGACCTTTCATGCACAGTAGATGTAGCCGATGCCGGAAACTCTTTTTTCGCTTATGCTCTTAAAGCCTTATTCCGACCTACAATTAAGTTCAAATATTTCACAAAGAGAGATACAGTATAATGAAGCACTCGCCTCTCTTGATTATGAGAGATGCGAGTGATTAAGATTAATTAACTGTATACCCTAGCTATAAACGCACTAGTAGTGTTTTGTAATTCAATTTAGTAGACAGGTTTAGATGTTAATTATTTGGCTTGGCATTGTGTGATAGCTTCTTTCCAAGCAGTGCCGGCGTGAACTTGTTTTTTGAAGCATTCAATTGTTTGCTCAGAGTCATTTGTACCTGAACATAAATTGACTGCATTTTCCCATTCCCATTTATCGCCTTCTCCCCATTTAACATGGCCACTCATAACTTTTTTAAAGCATTCGCCTGGTTCTTTGGGGCTTGTAGTGCCTTTACATAATTTATCAATGTTTTTCTGTTCCCATTTTGCGTGGCCGTCGTTATCCCAAGAGATTTTTTCTTGAATGTGACTAGCACAGGCAGCCGTTTCATTGGGGTTAGCCGAAACAGGACTAACTTGTAAAGCGGCTAGTAAGCCCAAAAGTGAAGTAAATTTTATAAGCGTTTTTTTATTTATTACGTACATTACCTTCTCCTCGTTATTATTATTAGTAGTTTGATCTTAGTGCAAAAATTAACCAACTGCAAAACTAGGTTATCATGATAAATCACATTGTCAATTAAAAGAATTCTAATCTTTAAAAGTCATTCAATGGAAACATCAGCGCTGTTCTTCGTGTATAAAAATCAATTATTTATTCCGATATGAAGGGGTCTTTTTTAAACACAAAGATAGTTCATGACACTGCACCTAGCCACAATATTAAATTGCTAAATTTAATTTTTGATGTATAGATACGAATCATAGATATGACCTCTATTGTCATATAAATTACGGAGATTAAAATATGCTTTTTGTAGCTGAAAAAGATTCTGGGGGGCTCATACCACATTTATTAACTGATATTCTTGATGAATGTGTGAACGGAGTAGTACTTACAGATCCAGATTTACCTGATGCCCCAATCGTCTATGCCAATAAAGCGTTTGAAAAACTAACGGGGTTCAGTCAAGAAGATACTATCGGTTTTAATTGTCGTTTTTTGCAAGCTGACGATCGAAATCAACAAGCGAGTCAACAAATATCAGCAGCGATAAAGAAACAGGAATCGATTGAGGTCATGCTGAGAAACTACAAAAAAGACGGTTCGCTATTTTACAATCGATTAAAAATCACCCCTTTGTTAGATAAAAAAAATCGGATTATTTACTATTTGGGTGTTCAACAGGATGTGACTGAGCAAGTTGAAGCTGATAATCAAATAAGGGAGTTGAACGCGATTATCGCCATGTTATCTAAATAAAGTGTAGCTTATAAGATCAGTTTTTACTCTGTATAACATTAATCTTAAAGTGTATTTACGCCAAGCAATACAAACTGCACTTATACTGAACATTAGTTAATATTTTAATAATTAAAATAACGAGGAGAAGAGTCATGCAAAAAAGCCATAACATCGTGGTTTTAGAAAATGAAGAAACAAATGCTTTAGCCGTTGCACTTTATTGTTGGGGGCATGTGCCGTCAATTTTCAATAATTTAGAGGACACCTTGAGATTATTAGCGACATCTTCCAATCAATTTGATGCATTAATTATTAATGTTGAGCTTAACGCTGATGAAGTCAGTCGTTTGGACGAATTTCTTCATAAGTCTTCACTCCCTAGTCTAGTTCTTGATAATTCAATCAACCGCAATTTGACTCAGGGTGAAGTTGATTACTTAAGTTCTAAAACAGATATAAAAAAATTAGTTTCCTGGCTGGACAATATAAACAAACCTGAACGCGTATTCGAAGAAAAAAATCCCTTATTTACCTTAATTTACGGTAGCCATGCTGTAGGTGAAACTAAAGCTTCTGATGTTATAGATATTTTAAAAGTAGCACGTAAAATTAATAAAGAACTCGAGATTACAGGTGTTTTACTCTACAACAAAGGATGGTGGTTGCAAGTTTTAGAAGGGAATTTTAGTGCTGTTACGTCACTATTTTTTGATCATATACAAAAAGATAAACGCCATACAAATGTAACCTTACTTGTACTCGAACGAACAACAGAACGACATTTTGCTAACTGGGATATGGGATTTTATAGTACTCAGGATGAACAAGATTCTAATTTATCATGGACGGATTTAGATACGCATCCCGCAGGAGAATTCATCAAACAAAAACTTACCAATGCCCAAGAATATACTAAATATTTCATGAAATAAGGTTTTTAGCTCTATTTTATAGCCTTGTATTTTAGAACTTTAATACGAAACATCTAGAACTGTTCGATAAGTGTTGAGGACATTACTGCATCAAGCAATAGTTGCTGGTGATTTTGATGATTATTTAGTTAAGGATTGAGCTAACTAGGCTTTCAATGCAATTGTTTTTTCGAATAAGATTTTCAGGAATGAACTAACAAGAAGATATTACACAATAATAGAGATACCGGCATTCGCAGGGCTCACGACTGCTCAGCAATAGAATAGCCTAAATGATTAAGTGCTCATTAACCACACGATGCTTTTCAGTAATTTTAACTAAATAGAAAAAATAGCTTAAACTATCAAACTTTTTACACAGAATTAAAAAGTTTTTCGCATTTAGCTGATTACACTATCAAAAACCCTAAAACAACATGAGCGGAACCTTAAAACCAGTCATTCTCATCATAGACGACTCTCCTGACATTATTAATCTAATATCAGGATTACTCAGAAACTATTACAAGGTCAAATCGGCAATTAATGGCGAAAAAGGACTTGCAATTGCTCAGAGCGACAACAGCATCGACCTGATTTTACTCGATCTTATGATGCCCGGACTTTCGGGCTTCGAGGTTTGTAAACGACTTAAAGAAAATCCTATAACAGCCCATATCCCGATCATATTTTTAACCGCATTGTCTGATGTTGAAGACGAGCAATTTGGTTTAGAATTAGGCGCGGTCGATTATATTTCTAAGCCGATCAGCCCTGCTATATTAATGGCACGTGTAAAAAATCATCTAAGGATTAAAGCTGCGAACGACTTATTAAAAGACAAAAATCTTCAAGCCCATTTGCGCCTAGATTTGATACTTAACGCCACGGGTGAAGGCATCTTCGGTATTGGCATTAACGGTGATTGTATTTTTATGAATGCATCAGCGTTAACTATGCTGGGTTATGAGTCACAACAAGAAGTTCTAGGCAAAAATAACCACCAACTCTTTCATTATGCCCATGCAAATGGCTCTGTTTATAACGCAGAACTTTGCCCGATATACAATGCCCTGCAAGGTCATTCAAATTCCTCAGATGAAGCAGAGGTATTCTGGCGTAAAGACGGCACTAGTTTCCCAGTACAATACGAAGCACACCCGATTAAAAATAATGAGGAAATTATCGGCTGCGTAGTCAGCTTTATTGACATCACCGAACGTAAACAAAACGAAGCACTACTTCTAGCAGCCAAAGAACGCGCTGAAAACTTAAGCAAAACTAAGTCACAGTTTCTAGCTAATATGTCTCATGAAATTCGCACACCCATGAGTGCCATCATAGGCTTTTCAGAATTGGCTTTGCTTTATGATATGCCGCAAAAAGTTAGCGATTATTTAAAAAACATCAATACCGCCTCCAACAATCTGATGGTCATTCTTAATGACATACTAGATTTATCGAAACTCGAAGCCGGAAAAATGGGCCTTAACCTAAGTCCATTCAATGTGCATGACTTGCAAAAAACTCTCTATAATTTATTCATAGACACTGCGCAGAGCAAAGGTTTAGCTTTAAAAATAGACATCGATGAGCGAGTGCCTGAACACCTAATCTGCGACCCCTTTCGCTTAAGACAAGCACTCACTAATCTACTTGGCAATGCTATCAAATTTACCCAACAAGGCTCAGTATCGCTAAACATTAGCTTGCTAGAGCTTGATGAGCATCAAGCACGATTATTATTTGCCGTAACAGATACTGGTATTGGTATAGCCGAAGATCAACAAGATAAATTGTTTATGCCCTTTAGCCAAGTAGACGATGGTTATGCTAGAAAATTTGAAGGCACAGGTTTAGGTTTAGTCATCAGTCAAGACTTAGTCGCGTTGATGAAGAGTCAAATTAAAGTAGACAGCCAACCAGGGGAAGGCAGTTGTTTTAGCTTTGAATTGCTACTTCCAACGACGCCTACATCGGAACTAACTAGCATTAAAACACCATCAACCAACACCCCAACAATTGACATACGCTCAGAAACAGAAGCCTTGATCGGCTTTAAAATACTCGTCGTGGAAGATGATAGCTTCAACCAGAAGATCATTCATCAAGTGCTTAAACGTCATGGTGCCAGCCTCATAGTTTTGACTAATGATGGCTCTGAAGCCTTAAGTGCATTAGAGCAACAAGATTTTGATGTGGTGTTAATGGATTTACACATGCCCGTCATGAATGGCTACCAAGCCACCACCGAGATTCGTAAAAATCCACACTATGCAAAGTTGCCCGTAATCGCTTTAAGTGCCAGCGTAACTGATGAAGAACGACAACGCAGTCTCGCTGCAGGCATGAATGATTTTGTAGGCAAACCCATTAATGTAAATGAATTATTGTCTACTTTAGTTCAATGGCTAAATCGTTAATACTTGGAGCTAATGGGTAGATAAGCATTGTGAGCTTATGTAGTAGATTGAATGATTTATTGTAGGGGCGAATTTGTCGCCCCTACAGTCATTAGCCCATTATTATTGCTAGCAATGACATTGTCTTATGGAGACAGCTTTGCTCTATCATCGTATTAATCAGTTAGGATATTCAAACCCTCTGTTCGGGTTAAAAATTATCCTTTATAAAATTGTTGCTATTATAGTAATCTATAACTTACAAACCCGTTTTACAGATACACCAAAAGTTTTAGAGAAATAGCTTAACGCTCTAAACTCAAAACTTAAATCGACTTAAGCACCCTCTTTCTTAATGAACGCATTTAGCAGACAGTATTTATAGGAAACACCTTAATGGATCAAAAAATAAACCTAGAAGAACTCAAAGATAAATTTGTCATCACTGACACAGACTTTAAACTCATACGTAATGCAGGTTTATTGCTTGACAATTTCCTACCCCAACTCATTGAAAAATGGTATGCATGGTTAGTCACACAAAAAGAATTTTCAATGTTTTTTGGCACTAATAGCAATAACTTAATGCAAATAAAAAAGCAACAACTTAGCTACTGGCAAAGTTTCTTTTCCGCTAATATCAATGAACAGTATGTAACTGATCGTTATCGTATCGGTGAAGTCCATGCCCGAATTGGCTTACCCAATGATATTTATTTTGCAGGTGTCTCTAAGGCTTTCCAACTGATAGCTGATGAACTTTGGAATATCAAGCCTATGCCTGCAAATATCGGTGACATCGCTAATGCAGTCACAAAACATTTCTTTCTTGACACTTACTTAGTCATGGACATTATTACTCATATCCATAATGCTCGTCTGGAAGAAAGCCACAAAACCATGATAGAAATGGCTACCCCAGTCACACCTATCTGGGAGGGCATATTGCTATTACCGTTGCTTGGCATCTTAGATTCCAGTCGCGCCCAAGACATCATGAATAAGTCACTCTCTAAAATTGCTGAAGAACGTACCAAAGTTTTTATTTTAGATATTAGTGGCGTCGCATCAGTTGATACCGCCGTAGCTAACCAATTAATTAAAATCACTAAAGCCACTCAATTAATGGGCTGTGAAGCTATTATTTCTGGAATATCACCTGCCATTGCTAGAACCATCATTGAACTGGGCGTAGATGTTGGGGAAATCAAATCAACATCCACACTACGTGACGCCTTTGAAATTGCTTTAAAAATGATCAAAGTGACTATTTCTTAATTAATCAATAACTGTAGCTACACTATGAGCCTGGATTTATCTAAAAACAGCGGCGTTTCCATGAGCCGAACAAATAATCGATTATCGATCATTTTGCAAGGCGACATCACCCCAGAGATGATAGCTGTATTAAATTCTGAGGTGCTGGAAAATATAAAAACCCAAAGAATTGCCCTAGTTATTTTCGATTTATCTGCAATCGCCATATTAGATTTAACAGAATTTAATGCCCTACATAGCATCGCCCTGATGATTAAATTAATGGGCGCAGAAACAATTTTCACAGGCTTTAATGCGGGGGTAGTCGCTTTTTTAATCTCAGCAGGTGCTGATATCTCAGGTATCAATACCGTCTCTGGACTTGATGATATAGACAGAGTTTTAAATAAGATAAAGGACATAGTCTGAACATGCTACAAGACAATGTTTGTTCTACTAACTGTCGCTTATTTATAAATGAACAAATAGACTTAAATATTGCAATTACCCATACTCTTAATTGGCAACCTTTAATAGGCGCCAACGCTGTGGACAAATCATTAATTGCTACTATTATTTCTGAACTAGCTAGCAATATTATTAAATATGCAAGTCCAGGTTATATAGAACTACGCTCTTACGAATGGCCTGGCACTGTAGAAATTGAAGTGCTCGCAACAGATACTGGTCCTGGCATTGACAATGTAGAGCAAGCCATGCAGGAAAATTTTAGTTCTAGCGGTACACTAGGCTTAGGCTTATCCGGTGTCAAACGCATTGCCGATACTTTTGAAATTCATTCTAACCTAGGTCATGGCACTTGTGTATTTGCAAGAAAAAACATCAAAGTTGATATTAAGCTTCAAGTTTTATCGTCAACAAAGGCCTTCTATTCTTCAACATCCGAAAGACTTTTAGAATTTAGAAATGCTACCTTGAGCAAAGCATCGCCACTCATCAATTTTGAAATTGGTAATCGTACCCGCGCCTATCCAGGATATAGGGTCTCAGGAGATCAAGTATTAGCCATCCCTTTAGAGCAGGGTTATTTATTGAGCATTGTAGATGCTACCGGCCATGGCCCAGAAGCACATAAGATGGCTTTACTATTGCTTAACGGACTTAAAAAAATAGCCTCTTCAAACCTCTCCAGCTTAATGACTAAACTTGATCAACTTGCAAAAGGCACGATTGGTGCAGCGATGGGCTTAGCTTTTTTTGATGCCACTAAACAAATAGTCACTTATGCTGGCATAGGTAATACTAACCTTATCGTATTTAATGATAAAAAATGGCGAGGGGTTTCTCGTGACGGCATACTCGGACAACGTTTACCTAGTTATAATGAACAATCAACCCACTTCAATCCAGGAGATATGGCTATTATGTTCACTGATGGTTTATCTGAATCTTTAATTAAAAAAGAAGCCCTTAAGCTTCGTTTTCTGGATGCGAATACTATCGCCCATCGCCTAGTAGATCTTCTAGGCAAAACTCATGATGATGCTTCTTGCATAGTAATAAAATGGAACAGATAGATTTTTTAGGTCAAATTAATTTGACCACCGACACCTCCCTGTTTGATGCGCGCAATAAAGTTCGTGAATTGGCGAATTTACTCAAACTGGACTCAATAATAAGCACGCGCTTGGTCTCCGAGATTTCAGAGTTGTGTCGTTGGCTTAGAAAGTCTGGAAATAAACCGTTATTAGAACTATGGATAGCGCCCCAAAAAAATAACAGCCTCCAGTTGCAATGCGCTTTTTCAGCGATAGGACCAGAACCCAACATAGAAACCTTAAAGAGTATTTCTTTGGGTAGACTTTCTTCAGAACTGATCATTGAAAACTTTATCTTTACGCTATTGGTGAATTATCAATTCAATACCATAAACTTTAACGCTGAAATTTTTAATCAATTAACCGACATCATCAACCTTCACTCTCGTGAAGATTTGTTTTTGAACCTACAAGCTAAAAACATAGAGCTTGATAAAGCTAAAACCATTGCCGAACAAGCTGCTCAGTCTAAATCTGATTTTTTAGCTAACATGAGCCATGAAATTCGCACCCCTATGAATGCGATTATCGGCATGACTAGCCTTGCACTTAAAACAGACCTCAATGCCCAACAACGCGGCTATATAGCGCGTGTTAGTCGTGCCGCTGAAAATTTGTTGGGCATCATTAATGATATTCTGGATTTTTCCAAGATCGAAGCGGACAAAATGACCTTGGAGCAAACTCACTTCCAGCTTGATCATGTACTCGATAACTTAGTGAACCTAATCGGTATCTATGCAGAAGAAAAGGGTCTTGAGTTATTATTTAGCCAAGCTAAAAACCTACCTAATCATCTGATAGGTGATCCTCTTAGACTTGAACAAATTTTAGTCAATCTGAGTAATAATGCCATCAAGTTCACCGACCAAGGTCAAATCATTATCGGCATAGAATCTGTTGCTGAAGACTCTGAAGGCCTTACCTTACACTTTTGGGTAAAAGATTCTGGCATAGGCATGACATCGGAACAATGCAACAAATTGTTTCAATCCTTTAGTCAGGCAGACTCATCAACTACACGAAAATATGGCGGCTCTGGCTTAGGTCTTGCCATTACCAAGAAGCTAGTTGAACTCATGGATGGACATGTTTGGGTAGAAAGCGTACCTGACCAAGGTTCTACATTTCATTTTCATGCTCGCTTTGGTATTAACGACAGCGTTGAAATCAGCCCTATGCAGCTATGGGGCTCAAACGAACTTGAGGGCATACGTGCACTGGTAGTTGATGATAATCAGATGGCACTGCAAATTATGGCCTCAATGTTACAAGGACTAGGCTTAGTCGTTGACATTACCGACAATGGTCATCAAGCCCTAGAAATGCTAATGATCGCAGATAAATTGAATTCACCTTATGAACTGCTTTATGTAGACTGGCGCATGCCTAACATGAATGGCATTGAAACCATTAAGCGCACTGAAAACTTAAGTTTATCTAAACAACCTGCTTACATCATGGTAACTGCATTTAGTAGAGATGATGCACGTGAATCTGCAAAGAAACACGGCATAGATTTACAGGCGGTATTAATGAAACCCATCATTGCCAGCCATCTGCTTAGGAAGACCGTCAAGTCATTAGGCTATGAAGGTGCAGACGCAAAACTTTCTGATGACAAGAGTGATAACACTGAAAAAATGATGGCTTTGCTCAGAGGCGCTTATATTCTTCTGGTCGAAGATAATGAAATGAACCAAGAGCTCGCCATAGAACTATTAAGTAGCGCGGATATTCGCATTAAGCTAGCCGAAAATGGCCAAGAAGCACTTGATATACTTAATTCTGGCGAGCAATTTGATGGCGTTTTGATGGATTGTCAAATGCCTATCATGGATGGTTTTACTGCCACGCGAGAAATTCGTAAAAATCCTGACTGGGCAAAACTGCCGATCATAGCCATGACAGCCAATACGATGACTGGTGATAAAGAAAAAGTCATCGCATCGGGTATGTTTGACCATATTGGAAAACCCTTACATCTTCAAACCATGTTTGAAACCATGGCTAAATGGATTAGGCCTGCTAAGCCTAGCGTTAATTTAGAGCCTAAAGTAGCTGAGCATCCAGAAAATAACCCAGCCTTACCGACCTTACCTGAGACATTGCCGGGCATCAACATGAAAGTGGGTCTGGCAACCACGATGAACAACATAAAGCTTTATCATCGACAACTCGTTATGTTTAACGATGGGCAAGCTAATTTTGCAGAGTTATTTACATTAGCGGCTAGCAGTGATGACCCTGCAGCCCAAGCTCGTACTGCACATACCTTAAAAGGCACCGCTGGAAACATTGGTGCAAATGCACTTTATGCGGCAGCCGCTAAACTTGAAACGGCTTGTCACAAAGGCAGTAACCAAGAGGTTATTTCAGACCTTTTAGCATTGACTGTAATAGAGCTTGATATTGTGATTAAAGGTTTAGCCTCGTTGGTCTCAGCAAAGTCATCAACAAAGACAACGGATCCCATATCGGATCAAGCCTTTAAAAAACTCACCCAACAACTGAAAAATCTCCTAGAAGATGACGACACCAGTGCTGGTGAGGTATTAGAAGAATTATTGCAAAGCTCACATGGAACAGCTATTGACCCACTGTTAAAAGAAATCCAACAAGCTGTAGGTGGTTTTGATTTTGAAAGTGCATTAGAGCTGATGAAAAAATTACCACTATAACCATCATTAACAAACCGACACTCTTATAAGATGCGCTAAACGGCAGAGAAGCGCATCGGTGTATTATGATGTGCGCTTCACTTTGTTTCAGCATCCTATCGAATTGTAAAACTCTCGTCACAGTACCGATTTATAATTGACTTTATTGATTGCATTATTAATTCACGCGGGACGGGGTTACAAACCCCGACCAGCATAGGAATCAATAAAGCACGTAGGTCGGGTTAGCGGTAGCGTAACCCGACAGAATACACTACGAAATGTCGGGTTACGCTTTCGCTAACCCGACCTACAAAAACTAGCTAACAAGTAATTAAACGGCAATGACCCTAACTGCGACAAGCTCTTCATGATTAACAACTTGCTATCAAAACATTCTAAACACATCATGATCAGCGTCTTTGCTATATTGATTGCTTGCCTTTCTGGCTGTGCGCTTAATAAACCACAAGACCCAAACTGGCCTAATGAACTACCGCCAAGAGCGTATTTTCTAAGCCAATACCAGCAAGATGTAACCAATAAAAACATTCAAAGTCAGGAAGAATATTTAAGCTGGATAGTTCGTTTTTATAAGGGCTCTGAACTTTATCCAAATGGCTGGAATAATATAACCCATGATATATTGCTCAAATTAAAAAACACCCCAACAGCTGATAATATTCAGGCTAAATTAGATCAACTGGGTTTATTGATTTCCGAGGAATGGGCCAAAAACAATAAGACTCGAATTATCAACTCGCTCCATGTTTCTGTATGGGGTAATGCCCTGCTTAAATCATTAGAATTGAATGAAACTTTGCAACTTATCGATAGAGTTGCTTCCGATGTAGATGATTTACTAGCTAGAAAAATACCTGCAGAAGTCATCGCCGCTGAACGCTATTATGTTCAGGATGAAGACATTTTATAAACCGCTCAAGAGCTTCTATTTTGTAGGCCGGAATAAGACTTTACGAGCGTAAGCGAGTAAAGCGTTTCCGGCATAGGTAGCGATCCTGTGCCGGAAACTCCATCATGCGCTACGCTTAGATGGTCTTATTCCGGCCTACAATGCTGCTCTTATTCAATAACAATTGTTTTGAAACACAACCCTAGCGCACGATAACATTGTGGTGAAGATCGTAGGGGCGTATTGCATACGCCCTTATAAAATAAGTTCTATAACATTGGACTTTCGATGTTGGGCGTATGCAATACGCCCCTACGGTG
>QVQD01000211.1 GCA_003584875.1 Methylococcales bacterium | reverse complement strand
ATAACTTTTGCAGTGCTACCCTTGTCCAACGACTGTTGCTTTGAAACACCGTAGGGACAGTACGCGCTGCCCAATGGGCGCCTTGGATAGCCATGTAGGGTGGATAAGCGCTAGCGCATCCACCAAGACATAGCATCGTGTGCGACACTCATTGAGTTTGTAGACTAAACGGACTCGATCATACTGGGTGGATGCGCTGGCGCTTATCCACCCTACAAAACTTATCCACCCTACAAAACTTAACACGGGACAAAGCACTTACGGTCGGGTTAGGCGCTAGCCGTAACCCGACCTACCATCAATTAGAACCCAATACTTTTTGTTTTCGTGCTAACTTCTTAGCCGCTTTTTCCTCGCGAATAATACCGACTTCTATGAGTTCTTCTTCCATCATCGGAGGCGTTTCTAGGCTGAGTCTTCCAATAGTGCCGGCACGTAATTCGGTTAAGAATATTTTAGATACTCTGTCCATATCAATGCGGCCACCTGAACGCAAACAACCGCGACTTTTGCCTATGGCTTCTAATAATTGCAGCTCTGTTTCGGGTGCATGTTTTAATTCATAACGGGTTTTAACTAAATCTGGATAATGTTTTAACAAATAGTCAGCGGCAAAATAAGCAATATGATCATGGCTAATAGCGGTATCTTTAATAGCTCCTGTTGTTGCTAATCGAAAGCCGCTATTTTTGTTTTCCACATTCGGCCATAGTAATCCTGGGGTATCGACTAAAATAATACCGTTACCAATATCGATACGCTGTTGCATTTTGGTGATGGCCGGTTCATTGCCTGTTTTAGCAATCATTCTGCCGGCTAAGATATTAATCAGTGTTGATTTTCCTACATTCGGTATACCCATAATCAAAGTATGGATGGGTTTATCACTCGAACCTTTATTAGGAACCATTTTGTGACACAAATCTGTCAGTTGGCGTATCTTTTCGGGTTGATCAACAGTGACCGCGATGGTTTTTACGTTTTGCTCTTGTTCTAAATACTGTTGCCATTGTTCGGTGATGATAGGATCAGCTAGATCACTTTTACTGAGTACTTTAATGCAAGGCTTGTTGCCACGTATCTGGCTAAGCATGGGATTTTGACTGCTAAAGGGGATGCGAGCGTCGATGACTTCGATCATCAAATCAACCTGATGTAGCGTTTCTTTGATTTCTTTACTGGCCTTGTGCATGTGACCGGGGTACCACTGAATGAGCATAATATTTTAAAAGAATAAGAGAATGTTGGATGTAGTGAGTAAAATACTCTATTTGCCAGCGACTTTAACTGTTAAGTCACACAATACCAGATTGCGGACCTTAAAAGTAGCGAAATTCCGAACAGGATAAGGAAGGAATGAGCTTATATTGCCGATCGTAATGTAGGACAGGTCGCGACCTGTCCCTGCGGTGTTCATACTGTATGGACGACAGATTCGCAATGTTTAAACAAACGAATATACTGGGCGAATCTGTCGCCCCTACGATCTTTACCACAATGTTATCGTTTTCGCGTGGGAATGCTAACCATTATTTGTGTAGATACTTATGAGTCAGGGGAAAGAGTTGTTACGATGTACGATTGATCAATCATTGCCTAGGCACCTATAAATTTTTACTTCCTAAGGTTATAAAGCATGTCAAAATCAAACAAAAAAGAAATCAACTGGTTACCAGATGTGGAAGCACATGATTACCCAGCAGCAGAATCTTATTTAAGTATTATTTATAATCCAGCCAAAGTGGCTCAAATTGTCGACAATCTAAAAGCCTCTAACTTAGTTCAGTTTAAAGCTAAGGATATTTTTCGAGCTTCAAAGTTATCATTGTTGGGCGTGAGTAATTCCCATGTACAAAAAGATAGTAAGAAGATTGATAAAGGTATCGCCTTGTCACCTTTATTATTAGTGAGAGATGAGCTTAATGGGCTCGTTATTATTGCTGATGGTTATCATCGTTTATGTGCTATCTATGAATTTGATGAAGATGCTCTGATTTTTTGTAAAATTGTTTAGTTTTGGTAGGTGCACGATAATTTTAAAATCTCCCCCTAGCCCCCCTTTTACAAAGGGTGGAGTTGGATATTCTTCTTTAAATGTTGCTACTTGAAAACTAAGTTTTAAACCATGAATTTTAACGCTCTCAATATTCAAGCGCTATCCAAGCATTTATTACTAGCCGATTTAGTGGCAGGCTTATCGGTGGCATTTATATTATTACCCGAAGCTGTCGCTTATGCGGCGATTGCTCACTTGACTATACAAGCATCGATAACAGCTGCATTAATTGGTTTAGTGGTTTATGCGCTGTTAGGTGATAGTCCTTTTGCGATAGTGGCTCCAACATCTTCTGCTGCGGCTTTATTAGCTGCAGTCGTTTTATCAATGCGTCCTTCTGATACTGAGGCCATAGTAAGTTTAGGTTCTGCTTTAGTGATACTCACGGGCTTGGGCTTATTGATGTTGTCAAAAGCAAAGTTAGGGCGGTTATCTGCTTTTGTATCTAGGCCAGTGCTACATGGTTTTTCCTTTGCTTTGGCTGTGACCATTATCAGCAAACAAATACCGATTATGCTGGGTATTACTTTGCAAGCGCCTAATTTGTATAAATTGTATGTAGAACTCGTTTTAAGAATTGAAGAAGCATCGCTTTGGAGTGCTGTCCTCGGTGTGCTTGCTTTATGTTTGTTGTCATTATTAAAGCGTTGGCCAACCTTGCCTGGTGCTTTTATTGTATTGGTTTTAGGTATTATCCTAAGCCATAGTATTGATTTGGCAGATTATCAAATTGCTACGGTAGGCTCAGTTTTAATACAACTGCCTGAATTAAGCATTCCCCAGTTGCCAGTAGAAAAATGGTTGCAGTTAGCGGAATTAGCTTGTGGTTTGATGGTGATTATCGTCGCAGAATCTTGGGGTAGTATTAGGAGTCTTTCTTTAATACATGGGGATAAAGTTGATTCTAATCGCGAGTTATTAGCCTTAGGTGTGGCAAACTTAGGCTCGGGACTATTACAGGGTATGCCTGTAGGTGCGGGTTTTTCGGTCAGTTCTGCTGATGAAGATGCCGGTGCCAAAACAAAAATGGCAGGCGTTATCGCTGCAACTGTGTTGTTGCTCATGGCTGTTTTTGGCAAACAATGGATCGCCTTAATTCCTCAACCTATAGTGGCAGCGGCTGTGATTAATGCTTTAAGCCACGCCTTAAATCCAAAAGCATTATTGTTATTATGGCGTATCAATAGAGATCAATATTTAGCCTTGGCGGCCATTGCTGCAGTACTCGCGTTTGGGGTGTTGCACGGTATGTTGATTGCGGTCGCTTTATCGTTAGCCTTAGCGATACGATCATTTAGTCAGCCCGTTGTAAGAGAGTTGGCAGAATTAGGCAGTTCACGAGATTATGTGGATAGAGAAAATCATCCCAAAGCTTTGCCTCAAGATAAATTATTAATCCTACGCCCCGAAGCGCCTTTGTTTTTTGCCAGTGTTGAAGGCTTAATAGCTGAGATATATGGCAAGTTAAAAGCTCGTAAAGACACAGATATTCTTATTATTAGCCTAGAGCAAAGTGCTGACTTAGACAGTACCTCGGTGCAGTCTTTAATAGAGTTTGCTGAGCATTTGGCGCAGCGAAATAAAGTGCTTTTATTAGCGAGAGTTAAAGATCCATTACGATTGTTATTATTAAAATTAGCACCCGCGCAATTTCAACATAAAATGTTTTGGAGTGTTGCTGATGCAGTCGCTGGTGCTCAAAAAATAAAGCAGAATTAATCACCGGCAATTACAAGTGCGGTGAATAATGCTGATAAAACTTTAGTTGTTGGTCGAAATAAGAACACCCGAGCTTAGCGAGTGGTGGCGTTTCCGGCACAGGATCGTTAGCTAT
The DNA here is from genome assembly GCA_003584875.1 of Methylococcales bacterium. Taxonomy (GTDB): domain Bacteria; phylum Pseudomonadota; class Gammaproteobacteria; order Methylococcales; family Methylomonadaceae; genus Methylobacter_C. The sequence goes on along the minus strand of QVQD01000211.1, from coordinate 34,101 downwards.
GCCGGAAACGCTTTACTCGCTTACGCTAGTAAAGTCTTCACCGGCCTACAGTTTATTCTGGCATCTCTGTGGTGATGCCATTCCCAAGCAGAACGCAGTAATGATTAAATGTTTTAAAAGTACAGATACAAAAAAGCACCTAAACCTAGAAGATTTAGGTGCTTAGTCATGTAGGGTGGGTAAACAGTTTTATCGTTTGCCCAGATTTTTGAAAATAAAAGAGGTGGGCAGAAAAGCGTTGCCCACTTTAAGGGTCTATTATCGACAATTCCCAGGTACATATTTGGCAGGCATTGTTCCTGGAGTACCAATTACAGTGTTTACCCCCCCAGCAGAGTTGCAACTCCATGATATTGAATTTGTTGGTACTGTACCTGCTGCGATTGCATTTGGTGCTGCAGTTGTGCCAGTGTAAGGAGCGAGGATTAAAGTATTGGCACCAGCTATGCCGCCAGCTGTAGCGGTGTAGGTGATTGTAATTTCCCCTGTTGCGGCTGCAACTGTAACACTAGTAACGTTTGCAGTGGCATTAGGCGCTACCCAACCTGTACCTAGGGCTGCAGCACCGCTCATTGCATTTTCCGAAATAGTAACTTTTGCTGAATCCGCTAAAGCTAAGCCTTCAGTTACTTTTGCACGAACGATGTAATCTTGATAAGCAGGAATGGCTATAGCCGCCAATATACCAATAATCGCAACTACGATCATCAGCTCGATTAAGGTAAAACCTTGTTGCAGTTTAGTGTATTGAGTTTTCATGTGTATCCTGACAGTAAAGTTAAATATCATTAGTAGAGCTGAGTTTTATAAAGCGAGGTGGAACAGAATGCTAAAGGTCATTACCGCTAGATTTACGCGGATTTAGATAATTCTCGCATAGCTTAATAGATAGTTGCTTGTTGTGCTATCCGTAAAAACACCTAGAGCAGCAAAACAGAGTAAATTATGTTTTCGTTGTTCCATCGCTTCATATTCATTTTAAGAATTTGTTTGGCACTGGGCTAATGACGACGTTTAGAGTCATTATTAGTTTAGATAATCTGTTGTTTAACCGCTATTTACTTGCTTAAAGCCTGTTAATAATGAGCTATTACCGCTATAATTACCGACTATATTATTCCAGTTTATGAGTATACATGGATATTAAAGACTATATGCAAGGCTTAGGCTTGCAAGCTAGAGCAGCTGGGCGCGTTATCAGTTGCGCAGATACCAGCAAAAAGAATCAGGCATTATTGGCGATTGCTGAAGCATTGGATAAACAACAAGCTCTGCTAATTACTGAAAATCAAAAAGATTTGGCTGCTGGTAAGCTTAATGGCTTAGATGCAGCGTCCCTCGATAGACTGGCTTTAACTCCAATTAGTATTCAAGCCATGATTACTGGCTTAAAGCAAATTGCGGCTTTGCCTGATCCTGTCGGTGAAATAAGTCATTTAAGTTATCAACCCAGCGGTATTCAAGTCGGTCAAATGCGTGTGCCTTTGGGCGTTATTGGTATTATTTATGAATCTCGCCCTAATGTGACTGTTGATGCGGCTGCCTTATGTCTTAAATCGGGTAATGCCTGTATTTTAAGAGGCGGCTCTGAATCAATACATTCAAATCAGGCGATAGCTGCATGTATTAGTCAGGGATTGATTGCTGCGGGTTTACCTGTGACGGCGGTTCAGATTGTTGAAACGACTGACAGAGCTGCGGTAGGTGAATTGATTACCCTGCAGCAGTATGTTGATGTTATCGTGCCACGTGGTGGCAAAAGTTTGATAGAACGTATCGCTAATGATGCCACTATTCCAGTTATAAAACATTTAGATGGTATTTGTCATGTTTACATTGATGACATGGCTGAGATCAATAAGGCTGTCGCTATTGCCGTCAATGCTAAAACTCATCGCTATGGCGTTTGTAATGCCATGGAAACCTTACTGGTTGCTGAAAGTATTGCTGTTCAAGTTCTGCCTTTATTGGCAGCTAATTATCTCGAAAAGGGCGTTGAATTACGCGGTTGTCTTAAAACCTGTTCCATTATTCCTCATTGTGCTAGAGCTAGCGAAGACGATTGGCATACGGAATATTTAGCACCGATTTTAGCGATTAAAATTGTCCATGATTTAGATGAAGCCATTGCCCATATCAATCATTACAGTTCTAGCCATACCGAGGCCATCGTGACCGAAGATTACACTAAAGCCAGACGCTTCTTGCGAGAAGTAGATTCAAGTTCAGTGATGGTTAATGCCTCTACGCGTTTCGCAGATGGTTTTGAGTATGGTTTAGGTGCTGAAATAGGCATTAGCACTAACAAACTTCATGCCCGTGGCCCGGTGGGCTTAATTGGCTTGACCTCGCTAAAGTATATAGTTTTAGGTGACGGTCATATCAGGCAATAAATGATAGGTATTTTTATCATTCTCAGACTCTTCGTCACTATCATTAAATCGAATTTTAATGTAGGTCGGGTTAGCGATAGCGTAACCCGACAAAATTGCCTACTAAATGTCGGGTTACGCTCTGCTAACCCGACCTACTTAACGTTAGTAGATCGATTGCTGTTCTGTGTTAGGTTGGCAAGCTAGATGATAGGAATATTTGGCGGCACTTTTGATCCTATTCATTATGGTCATTTGCGTTCAGCATTAGAAGTTAAAGAAGTTTTTGGTTTAGCAAAGCTGCTGTTAATTCCTAGCGCCCAACCACCACATAGAAGGCAACCTGAGGCGAGTGCAACTCAGCGTTTGCAGATGTTGGAGTTAGCGGTTAGCAATCATCCTGAGCTCTGCGTTGATGCCAGAGAGTTAGCTCATGATGGGCCATCTTATATGGTTGATACACTCGCATCTTTAAGCGAAGATTATCCGCAAGAAAGTTTGTTGTTATTTATTGGTAGTGATGCTTTTAAACATTTAACGCATTGGCATCAATGGCAACGTTTATTCGACCTAGCTCATATTATAGTGTTGACTAGACCAGGGACTGAAATAGATACCTTAGATGCTTTTTTTAAGCAGAGACAATGTCAACAGTTAAGTGAGTTGGCAAGCACTAGGGCTGGTAAGTTATACTTTCAGCAAGTTACCCCGCTTGATATTTCGGCTACGGCTATCAGACAGCAGATTATTAATCAACAGAATCCGGGCTTTTTACTGCCCGATATGGTGTTAGCTTACATTAAGCAACATCAGCTTTACCAGAGACATTGATCTCATTACCTACTAGGAATTTGAATGCAAGCAGAAGCAATTTTAAAAATCGTCGAAACTGTTTTAGACGAACGTAAAGGCCATAATATTACGACTCTTGATGTGCGTGGTAAAACCAGTTTTACCGATTATATGGTTGTCGTCACCGGTACTTCCGATAGGCATTTAAAATCTATGTGTGATTATGTGGTTGACGAAGTTAAAAAACAAGGTACAAGACCTTTAGGAATAGAGGGTGATTTAGGTTCAGATTGGGTGTTATTAGATTTGGGTGATGTGATTGTTCATGCGATGACTGCCCAAGCTAGAGGTTTTTATCAGTTAGAAAAATTATGGTCTATCGAAGGCGATCTTACTGATGCTGAAAAAGATACAAGCGCATCAATCGACTGATAAGAATAAATCACTAAGGACCTTAAATCTTTGTGGCAATTAATCAAATAGTAATGGGAAATAAATGAACAGTAATACATTAAAAATCTTATGCTTTGCCTTTTTGATGTTACCTGCAGGTGCTTTTGCCAGCGATGTTGCCAACCTTTTAAGTCCTGCTAAACCCTTAAATATTACCGACCATTTCGTCGGTTATCTAGCTATTGGCGTTACTGTATTAGCTTACATTGCTGCCATGTCTGAAGAGGCTCTATCTCTTAGAAAATCTAAACCTATGGTGATGGGTTCGGCCATTATTTGGTTTGCTATTTGTATTTATTACGCATTACATGGAGAAGCTAAGGTTGCTGCGGTTGCATTTGAAAGTAATTTATTAGCTTATATTGAGTTGTTTTTATTTATTCTGGTTTCTATGACCTACCTGAATGCCATGGAAGAGCGCGGTGTTTTCGATGGTCTAAGGATTTGGTTGCTTAATCGGCAATATAGTTATCGGCAATTATTCTGGATTACTGGAGGCTTGGCTTTCATTTTGTCTACTGTGATTAACGGTATGGCAGTCGCTTTATTATTAGGTGCAGTAGCGGCAGCGGTTGGTAAGAAAAACAAAGATTTTGTTGCCTTGGCTTGTGTTAATGTCGTTGTGGCGACTAATGCCGGTGGTTCATTAAGTCCATTAGGCGGTATCTCTACCTTGTTTGTTTGGCAAAACAAGATTATGCCTTTTTATGAGTTTTTGTTTTTAGCTGTTCCCTGTTTAATTAACTTCTTACTGCCTGCCAGCATCATGCATTTTTTTGTACCTAAAGAAACGCCTGCCGCCTCTACCAGTACAATCTGGCTGCGACGAGGTAGTAAACGGGTTATTTTCCTATTTGTTGTCACTTTAGCTATTACCGTTTGGTCCAATATTGTCTTAGAACTTCCACCGGCTGCAGGCATGATGGCAGGGCTGGGCTTATTACAATTTTTCAGTTTTTATTTAACTAAAACCGCTCACGAAATAGAAAGTGAATTTGCCCATGTTTATCGGCTCTTTCAAGTAGAAATTCCGAGTATTAATCGTAGACAAGATTTTGATGTCTTTAAAAATATTGGTACGGTTGATTGGGATACGTTATTGTTTTTTTATGGTGCCATGATGATGATTGGGGCATTAAGTTTTATTGGCTATTTGGACGTTATTGCTCACTATCTATTCGGTCAAATTAGCCCGACTTTAGCCAACATCATGATTGGTTTGTCATCGGCTTTTGTTGATAACGGTACTCTAATGTTTGCGGTTTTAAGCATGCATCCTGATTTGCCTGTGGGTCAATGGCTATTGTTAACTTTAACATTAGGTGTGGGCGGTAGCTTGCTAGCTATAGGTTCAGCACCTGGCGTCGCATTGTTAGGTCAAATTAAAGAAGGCTATACCTTTGCTTATCACATGCGCTGGATGCCTGTCATTCTTCTGGGGTATTTTGCCAGTATTGCTATGCATTTTTGGATAAATGCTAGGTATTTTTAATCGCTTAATTACATGCTTAGTTTTTGTTAATTAATTGTAACCATTAGGTCTGTTTTAATGTCATCTCACACACAAAATCAAACAAAAAAACAAATCGCTACTCTTGCTATGGGCGCAATAGGCGTAGTTTTCGGTGATATTGGAACTAGCCCTTTATATGCGCTCAAAGAAGTCTTTCTAAGTGGATTGACCATTGATAAGTTGCATGTGTTTGGCGCTTTGTCTTTAGTTTTTTGGACGCTCACTCTCGTGGTCACTATTAAGTACGCTATATTTATCATGCGAGCAGATAATAAAGGTGAGGGTGGCATCATGGCATTAACCGCACTCGCTTTAGAAGGCACTAAAGGTGAACATGGTAGCGCAAGAAAAATTAGCTTTATTATTACCCTAGGCTTATTGGGTACGGTGCTATTTTACGGTGACAGTATTATTACACCTGCTATTTCAGTTTTAAGCGCCATTGAAGGTTTGCAAATTGTTGCCCCTCAGTTAGTTGAATATATCGAACCTATAACTATCGCAGTACTGGGCTTGTTATTTGTCATACAATCTAAAGGCTCTGGCAAGATGGGTATAATGTTCGCGCCTATTATGTGTATTTGGTTTACCTTACTTGCAGTGATGGGTGTCATCAACATTGTTGAAATGCCAGAAGTGTTGATGGCAATAAATCCGTATTATGGCGTATCTTTGTTGATTGAATATGGCTGGCATAGTTTCTTTATTATGGGTGCTGTGGTGCTTGCTATTACTGGTGCAGAAGCATTGTATGCAGATATGGGGCATTTTGGCTTGAAGCCGATACGTTATGCATGGTTTGGTTTTGTGTTCCCATCTTTGCTGCTCAATTACTTTGGACAAGGTGCCTTATTAATTCAGCATCCCGAAGCCATAGAAAATCCCTTTTATTTATTAGCACCTACATGGGCACTCTACCCATTATTAATATTAGCTGCATTAGCGACGGTCATTGCCTCGCAAGCCGTTATATCTGGCGCTTTTTCCATGACTAGACAAGCTGTGCAGTTAGGCTATTGTCCACGTGTGACTATATTACATACCTCAGGTCAAGAGAGAGGTCAGGTTTATGTTCCTGCGGTTAATTGGTTATTAATGGTCGCTGTTTTTATATTGGTACTTAGTTTTAAATCATCGACCGCTTTGGCCTCTGCTTATGGGCTTGCTGTAACAGGTACTATGTTGGCCACAACCATATTGTCCTTCATTGTCATTGAAGCCTTATGGCAATGGAATAAATATACTAGCGTCGCATTTTTAGCAATTTTTTTAACGGTAGATACGGTATTCATCTCGTCTAATAGTTTAAAGATTCCAACCGGTGGTTGGTTGCCTTTAGTAGTTGGGGCAGTATTATTTCTAATATTAACAACCTGGATTAAGGGCAGGGCGTTATTAAGCAACTATATGGACGAAAGAAAGATCTTATTTGAAGATTTAGAAGAAAAAGTCAGTGCTAAGCTAGCTAAAGTTGAAGGAACAGCCATTTATTTGACTAGAAGCTTACACGGTGTGCCTCAAGTATTACTGCATAATTTAGAACATAATCATGTTTTACATGAACGCATCATTGTTTTAACAATAGTGACGACTAATGAGCCATATGTTAGTGAAGAAAACCTCGTTAAAATTAGAACCTTTGGTAAAGAACGAAATTTTTACAGAATAAAGCTATATTATGGTTTTAAACAAACTGCAGACGTCCGTCGTGCTTTAGAATTATGCGCCAAAGAGGGTTTAGAAATTAACCCTAAAAATGCTTCCTTCTTTATCGGTAGCGAACAATTATCCTTTAGAAATAAAAGCCCTATGCCTAAATGGCGTAGAGCTTTATTCCGCTTTCTATTTCACAATTCAACTAGCGCTATAGAGTTTTTCAAAATACCTGTAGATCGTGTAGTTGAGTTGGGTATTCGTATAGAGTTGTAACTTTTACTCTGTAGTGTGGGTAAGCGCTAGAGACTTTGAAAGTATTATGATTTTAGCTTCCCCCTTTGTAAAAGTGGGGCTGAGGTGGGTTTTTTTGTGTTATAGGCTACTAATATTTAATGATTATTTATAATAGACCCAATCTCCCATAACCCCTCTTTGCTAAAGAGCATAGGTATTTACACAAGTTTATTATCGGCGTGGAAACGATAAAAATCTCCCTAGGGGCGTATTGCATACGCCCAACTTTGAAAGCCCAATGATAAAGAGCTTATTTTATAAGGGCGTATGCAATAGGCCCCTACTATCTTTGTTATCGTTAGCGTGTGGGAATGCTAACAATTATTTGTGTAGATACCTATGGCTAAAGAGGGGGAAATAAAAAGAATACTTTCACAGTCTCAAATCTGTCGCCCCTAAAATTTAAACTTCGTCTGCCGACCCTTCAACGAAGCCGTGAATCAACTAACACACTATGCAAAGTCGAGTTAGGCTATCGCAAACTCGACCTACGTGATTTATTAAGCTGCTTTGGAATTAGATTTATGTCTAATAAACTCAATAACTGCTGGGATCAGTGAAACTATAATAATAGCCAATATAACTAAACTAAAGTTTTGTTTAACGATGGAAATATTGCCAAAAAAATAACCGGCAAACAAACAAATACTAATCCAAGCGATGCCTCCGACCATATTATATCGAATAAACTTTTTGTAGCTCATGTTGCCTAATCCGGCCACAAAGGGTGCAAAGGTTCGAATGATAGGAATAAATCTGGCAATAATGATAGTCTTAGTGCCATATTTTTCATAAAACTCATGAGTCTTAGCGATATGCTCTTTATTGATGAATCGACTCCTCTCTTGCTGGGCAATTTTAGGGCCGATTAAACGACCTATCTCATAATTGATAGAATCACCTATGATGGCAGCGACTGATAAAGCCATCAATAAGCTTGCAACATTCATATCACCTTTTGCGGCAAAAGCTCCAGCTGCGAAAAGTAAAGAATCACCTGGCAGAAAAGGCAATACAACTAAGCCAGTCTCACACAAAATAACCAAAAATAATATAATATAAGTCGTTGATCCAAAGGTTTGGATTACAGTGCTTAGTGATTTGTCGAGATGTAAAAAAATATCGATAAATTGAGAAAGATACTCCATTGGGTTTCCTAAAATTTTCTACAAATTTAGTATGTTTGTGTTTTGCAATGTACTATTAGTAATAGTTTGCATCTTTAGAAACTTTCTTTAACTTTTTTTGTTCTTCAGCAATGATTTTTGCCTCTGCTTCTGCTTCAGCCTTGGCTTTAGCATCCACTATATCTTGATGTAAACTCTCTATGAACGCAATAAACCAAGCTTGGTCTTTAGCGGAACTCATATCTGGATCATTTAAAATATCGTCAATCGCTGGTAGCGTCACTTTAGCTCGGGCAATTTCAAGTTCTGCTAAACTAGCATCAGCATTGCCTTGTAAAGCATAAATACAGGCTAAATTATAAGAAGCGGTTCCAGCTTGAATGATATTAGCTTTTTCAAATTGATTTTTAGCGAGAAGATATAATCTATCATCAGCTTCAACCTGTTTTAATCTTGCTAAATCCATATAAGCAACGCCACTATCAATCGCTGCAGCTAAATAGTTAGGATTGATCAACATACAAAAAGCAAATTTATCAATTGCGTCTTGATAAAGGTTGGCGGCACTATCGTCTGTTCTGGTGGTGGCTTGATGGTATAAGGCGAAGCCCCATTGATATAATGTTTCTGCGCGTAATGCATCGTCTTGTAAGATTTCTGCATAGCTTAAGTAAGCGGCTTTAAAAAGTCCGTCGCGAGTAGTTCCTTCGCTAATCCTAGCTTCGGCAGTTTGTTTATTAGCGGTAGTCAGTTTTGATTTTTTTGTGAACGGCGAAAGCAAAGACATCTTATCTCCTTAGTAAAGGTAAAGTTTTATTATTATGATAGTGGAATAATAGAATATGTTTTCTATTTTTTTAAAGTGATGAACTAACAGTCGAAGAAATTATGGATACATAAGCCATTCTATTCTGTATTTACCTTAAATTTATGTATAAGGCGTCGTTCTTTCTTGTTGGGTTTATGATCGCGGCCGCTAAAATCAAAAAGCTCACGTTCAGTGCGTAACAATAAGATTTGTTGTTGGCGCTTCTTAAAGCTTTCAGGGCTTTCTTCATAGAGTAATACAGCTTCTTTGGCAGAACGACGTTGGGCCGAAACAACGATGATGGTGATGTCCCAGCGACAGTTGTCTTTAGATATAGATAATAAATCGGCAATTTTAACTTCTTTGCCTGGTTTAGTGCGTTGTTGATTTAAATGTACTTTGCCACCCGAGATGGCGTCTGCAGCTAGTTTGCGCGTTTTATAAAAACGCGCAGCCCATAGCCATTTATCTAAGCGTATAGTGTCTGACTCAGTGTGCACTCAAGTCTTTTTCTTTCTTTAAGCCTTTGGGTAAAGAAAAAACTACTTTTTCTTCTATGCCCTGAATTTCAATGGTTGATTTTCCGCCCCATTGTTTTAATTTATTAATGACTTCTTGGACTAAGACTTCAGGGGCTGAAGCTCCTGCAGTGACGCCAACGGTAGCAACACCATTAAACCAACTTTCTTGCATATCACTTGCAGTATCGATTAAATAAGCTTTTTTGCCTAGTTGTTCAGCAATCTCACGCAAACGATTAGAATTAGAGCTATTGTATGAGCCAACCACTAAAATAGTATCAGCAGTTTTAGCTAATTCATAAACAGCATCTTGACGATTTTGAGTTGCGTAACAAATATCATCTTTCTTTTGTTCTTGTATAGACTTAAAGCGCGCTCTCAAGGCATCAACCATGATTTTGGTATCTGTCATTGATAAAGTTGTTTGCGTGACGTAGGCGAGATTGTCAGGGTTATTGACGACCAATTGATTAACGTCTTCAGGTGTTTCCACTAAATAGATTCCGCCATTATCGGTGCATTTCTCATATTGCCCCATAGTGCCTTCGACTTCAGGATGGCCAGCATGTCCGATGAGTATCACTTCACGATCAGATTTCGCGTGTTTAGCGACTTGTATATGAACTTTTGTGACTAAGGGGCAGGTCGCATCAAAGACGGTTAATTTTCGCTCTTTGGCTTCATGCTGCACTTGTTTTGATACGCCATGCGCACTGAAAATTAAATATGAACCAACAGGGACGTCAGTTAATTCTTCTATAAAAATAGCACCTTTTTCTTTTAGGCCATCGACTACGGTACGGTTGTGTACAACTTCATGTCGGACATAAATGGGAGCCCCGAAAGTTTCGATGGCTTGGTCTACAATTTCTATGGCACGGTCTACGCCGGCACAAAATCCACGAGGGTTAGCGAGTACAATTTGCATATCTTGACTTCATTAGTTGGTTAATAGGCTATATTTTAACTCAAGATCGTTGCTGATACGATAATTCCGTCATTATCAGCGTATAAATAATGATCTTTTTTGAAATTGACTCCAGCGAAAGAGACTAAAAGGTCACGGTCACTATGATCTCTTTTATGACTTTTTAAAGGATGGGCATGTAACGCGCGTATGCCAATTGGCATGTTATTTATTGTTTCAGCATTACGTATGCAGCCATAAACAACGATGCCTTGCCAACCATTTTTAATAGCTAATTCAGCTAGGTTTGCATCTATTAATGCACAACGATGTGAGCCGCCACCATCTATCACTAAAACTCGATTCTCTGCTTTCTCTTCTAATATTTCTTTGATTAATACATTATCTTCAAATGTTTTTAAGGTAGTTATTTGACCAGAAAAAGTGCTGTTGCCGCCAAAAGACATAAATAATGATTCGGCAATCTGGAAATGATCTTGGTTAGAATAACTATCGCAAAGTGCCGCTGTTGTAAAAGACATGTTTGAAACCTATAGTGAGGTTAAGAGCATTATTGAGCAGGTGTTCATTATTTTGTAATTATTTTTTAGCTGATTTGGTATCTACATAATTAAAAAAATTCAACGCAAGAACGATAACATTGTGGTGAATATCGTAGGGGCGTATTGCATACGCCCTTATAAAATACATCCTAAAACCTTGAACTTTCAATAAATGGGCGTATGCAATATGCCCCTATAAGTTTTTTTATATCAAGCAATGCTCAGCTTTTCTGTAAAACTAATAATCGATTATTAGCGGGCATCTCGAAATCATTGATTAAGTGAATACCTCTGTCTGTGCCTAACAATAAAATATCTTCAATATTTTTTATGCCACTTAAAGGATTTTGGCTTTTAAGCAAGTTCTCAAATCGAGCATTACTGTCACTAGTAAAAGTGCCATTGTAGTTAAAAGGGCCATAAATACATAATAGTGCCTTTGGGGTTAAATATAAACTAAGTCTATCGAAAGCTATTTGTACTTCTTGCTCAGACATGATGTGCAGGGTATTTGCTGTAAATACTGCGTCTATGCTATCGAATGGCCAGGTCTTATCAGTGACATTCAAAGCTATTGCTGGCTTTAAATTAACCTGGCGGCAAGATTCTTGCAATAAGTTAATGCCAGCAATGTTTTCGGGTTTGTCGCTAGGCTGCCAGATTAAATACGGAAGGTGTTGTGAGAAATAACAAGCATGTTGACCGGTGCCGCTACCAATTTCTAAAACATGGGTCGTGTTTGCAAAAACCTGGCGAATAATTTGTAATATAGGTTCTTTGTTATTTTCACAGGCTTGAGAAAAAGGTTTATTGCTCATCTGTAGTAATAATTGATGATATTCTGTAGTTTTTAACTTTACTGGTTTTGGTGATGGAAGTAAAACAAATCCATAGTATGACTCAAGTTAATGCTGATGCCTGGAATTCGATTGCGGGTAATGCTTATCCATTTTTACGCCATGAGTTTTTATTTGCCTTAGAGCAAAGTGGTTCAGTTTGCGAGTCTAGTGGTTGGTTAGCTGGACATCTAGTCGTCATAAATAAAGAGCAATTGCTCGGCTTTATGCCCATGTATCTCAAATATCATTCTTGGGGAGAATACGTCTTTGATCAAGCGTGGGCTAAAGCTTATCATCAAAATGGCTTAGATTATTATCCTAAATGGCTGAGTGCTATTCCCTTTACGCCTTGTCAAGGCCCAAGAATGCTTGCACAGACTGGCATTGATCCACTAGAAGTTATGCGCTTGTTTATTAGTTTTATTAAACAACAGGCAGGGCAGCAGGGTATTTCATCATGGCACTGCTTATTTCCTGAGTTGCAACAATTAGAGCAATTGCGTTCAATGGGATTAAGTGTGCGTGAGGGTATTCAGTATCAATGGTTTAATCGAGGCTACAGGGATTTTAATGATTTTTTGAATACTATGAATTCCAGTAAAAGAAAAATGCTAAAACGAGAGCGACGCCGAGTCTCTGAGCAGGGTATAAAATTAGTGCGTATTTTGGGATCAGATGTCAATGAGCAGCAGTGGCAGGATTTTTTTCGCTTTTATTCTTTGACGTACTTGAAAAGAAATTCTGAACCTTATTTGAATCTGACTTTTTTTAAACAAATTGCTGCCGCGATGGGCGAGCAATTACTCTTAGTATTTGCAATTAAGGATGAATTACCTATTGCTGCGGCTTTAAGTTTTATTGGTGACCTTACTTTATATGGCCGTTATTGGGGTTGTTATGATGAATATCATAGTCTGCATTTTGAAACCTGCTATTACCAAGGACTGGATTATTGTATAGAACAAGGTTTAGATCGATTTGATTCGGGAGCTCAAGGTGAGCATAAAATTGCTAGAGGTTTTGAGCCAGTTACAACTTATTCTGCTCATTGGCTAAGAGATGAGCGATTCGCATTAGCCTTAGAAAGCTTTTTAGAGGTAGAACAAAAACAGATTCAGCACTATAAAGAAGTTGCAAAGACTTATTTACCCTTTAAATAAGAGACGTAATGATCTTATTGGATTTCTCTATGACGAACGATGACATTGACGGTGGGACTATTAAAACGTTTTATGAGTGATTCTACTAAATACACTGAGCGATGTTGCCCACCTGTACAGCCTATTGCGATAGTCAGGTAACTACGACCTTCTGCTTCAAATCGAGGAATCCAGCGCTCAAGAAAATTACTGATATCCTGAAAAAATTCATCTACTAGAGGTTGTTCAGTTAGAAAATCGGCTACAGCTTGATCTTTACCGGTTAATGCGCGTAATTCTGGAACCCAATAAGGATTGGGTAAACTGCGTGCATCGAAAACAAAGTCCGCATCTAAAGGTACGCCGTGTTTAAAGCCAAAAGATTGGAATTGTAAGGAAATATGACGGTAATCACGCTCACCAATTTGGTCTCTTATCAGTTCACGTAACTGATGGTAGTGAGTTCGACTGGTATCAATGACGACATTGGCATGCTTTGCTAAAGGTATTAGCATTTCTTTTTCAATTTTTAATGCTTCTTTTAACGGGGTATTGATATCCGTTAAAGGATGTCTGCGACGTGTTTCACTATAACGTTTTAATAAGGTCGCTTCTTCGGCCTGCATGAAAATAATTTCACAATCAATGCCTTTAGCACGGATTGATTTTAATATTTCTGAAAAGTTAGCTAGGCTTTCACTTTGGTTTCTAGCATCTATACCAACAGCTGTCTTGGCATAAGTTTGCTGATCTGCCAGCATCACATGATTAATGAAATCTTCAAGTAAGGTAACAGGTAAATTATCTATACAATAATAGCCACAATCCTCTAAAGTATCTAAAGCGATACTTTTACCTGAGCCTGAAAGGGCGCTGACAATAAGTAGTTTCATAATTAATTAGGCGAAAGATAAAGTGCTATTTGCTTTCGTCTTTCGCCCTTTACCTTATTATCTATGGCTGCCGGTTTTTTCTTTGTGCTTAGTGATTTGACGATCAAGTTTATCAACTAACTCATCAATAGCCGCATACATGTCTTCTTGATGATCTTCTGCAAAAAAATTCGCACCACTGACTTGCAACGTCGCTTCCGCTTTTTGAATTAATTTCTCAACGCTTAAAATTACGTGTACATCAGCAACATTGTCTGAATGACGTGCCAATTTTTCAAATTTTGAATGAATATGTGCTTTTAATGCTTCAGTAACTTCAAGATGATGACCTGTTATTATAAGTTGCATGGAATACTCCTTTATTTTAATTAATGGTTGGTTGGAATTTCAATAGGCGCTAAAAAAGACGTTTGCGCTGACTTGATGATGATATAAACATGGCTTCACGGTATTTAGCAATAGTTCTTCTTGCGACATTGATGCCTTTTTCTTGTAAAAAATCAGCAATTTTATTGTCGCTTAATGGCTTGGCTTGATTTTCATTATCGATTAACTCTTTAATAAAAGCTCTGATGGCAGTAGAAGAACACTCACCACCGCCTTCCCTTGAAACATGACTAGAAAAAAAATATTTAAATTCAACAATTCCGTTTGGAGTATGCATAAACTTTTGCGTTGTCACTCTGGATATTGTTGATTCATGTAATTCAAGTATCTCTGCTACATCTCTTAAAACCATAGGTTTCATGGCAATTGAACCATGCTCTAAAAACCCTGTTTGTTTTTCAATAATACAACGAGCTACACGTAAAAGTGTATCGTTACGGTTATGAAGATTTTTAATAAACCATTTAGCTTCTTGTAAGTGGCCTTTCATACAAGCATTATCTTTGCTGTTATCGGCTCTTTTAATCAAAGATGAATAGTAGCTATTAATTCGAAGTTTTGGGGCTATATCTTGATTTAAATTAACTTGCCAGACATCATTGTATTTGGTGACATAAACATCAGGTATAACATACTCAGAGCTTGAGTCTTGAATTTTTTCACCTGGTTTTGGATCTAAGGTTCTTATAAGGGAAACTATATCATCCAATTGTCTTTCTGTTATAGCCAATTTGCGCAAAAGTTTGGCTTGGTCGTGACTTGCTAATAAATTTATGTGGCGTGTAACCAAAAGCAATGCTTGATCACGGTAGGGAGTCGTCTCGGGTAATTGTAAGAGCTGTATTTTTAAGCAGTCACTTAAATCAATAGCGGCTATACCAGGAGGATCAAACTGTTGCACTCTATGGAGTACCGCAATAACTTCATCAAAGTCTAAATCTTCAAGTTGGCTTTGTAAGCCTTGATAAATGTCATCTGGCGTATTGCCAAGATAACCTTCGTCATTAACTGAATCAATAATTGCTATGGCGATAGCATGATCGCGCTCTGAAAAAATAGTTAATTCAACTTGCCATAAAAGATGAGCTAGAAGTGTTGCTTCGTTACTTCGCTGTGATTCAAATTCAACTGGTTCAGGATTATTGCTGCCTGAAACTGAAACGGTTTCATAAGTATCTTCCCATGAGGAATCTATAGGTAATTCATTAGGTATATTGGTCTGTGAGCCTTCGCTAGTAAACGATTCGGAATATTCAGTGTTACTTTCAGATGTGTTTAAAGAGTCACGGTTACTATTTTCATCTTCGCTGATCTCTAACATGATATTAGAGTCAAGCACTTGCTGTATTTCTTGCTGCAAATCTAAAGTCGACATTTGTAACAATTTAATAGCCTGTTGTAATTGAGGCGTCATTGTTAATTGTTGGCCTAGCCGAAGATTTAATGATTGTTTCATTCAGTCACAAATAGTTAGGATTAATGCTTCATGGGATTTTAGTTTTTATGTTAGTGTAATTTTAAAGTATTACCTTACATTTAAAGGCTAAAATTGTTACCTAAATATACTTTACGAACTTCTTCATTTGCAACAATATCAGTCGCACCCCCTTCAGCGATGACTTTTCCATCGCTAAGTATATAGGCGCGATCACAAATACTTAATGTTTCTCGCACATTGTGTTCGGTAATCAGTATACCTATACCTCGATTTTTCAAATGCTCTATGATTTTTTTAATATCTTCTACTGAAATAGGGTCAACGCCGGCGAAAGGTTCATCGAGCAAAATAAATTTTGGATTAGTTGCTAATGCTCTAGCTATTTCTAGACGTCTTCGTTCTCCGCCTGACAAACTTAGCCCCATTTGATTGCGTAGATGGCCAATATGAAATTCTTGCAATAAATCTTCAATGACTTGTTCTTGTTGTTCTACTGATAATTCAGAACGAATTTGTAAGACCGCATGTAAGTTGTCTTTAACACTGAGTTTACGGAATATTGAGGGTTCTTGAGGCAAATAACCAATGCCGTTTATCGCTCTTAAATGCATAGGATAGTGAGTGATATCTTTGTCATCAAGAGATATGTTTCCATGATCAGCTTTAATTAAACCTACCATCATATAAAAGCTAGTGGTTTTTCCTGCACCATTAGGACCTAATAAACCAACAATTTCACCGGTGCTTACCTGCAATGATACGCCATTGACCACATTTCGTTTATTGTAGGTTTTAATGAGTTGGTGCGCAGTTAAAATTGTCATTTATAAATACTAAATAGCTAAAGGTAAATAATTAACAGAAAATACTTAATATATTGAGGTTTGCCAATCATTGATTTGCGCTCTTTTTGAGCGACTGTTCTTTGGCTTTAGGTTTTAAAATGACATGGACTCGCTTGGTATCAGTCGATTTTTCGCCTGCATTAACTAAAGATGTTTTAGTATTATATTCAATCAAATCACTAGCATAAATACCATCATCTTTCCAAATAGTTGCACTATCAATGAGGACTAATTGATTGGCTTTTGGAAAATAGTGACCAATATATGACTCACCTGTTATATCTTTAGAACCGATACTAGGTGTTTGTTTAAACTTTGTTTTATTGCCAGTAAAAACTAGTTTTTCAGCGTCACCATTGACAAAGTAAACGACTAATTTATCAGAGTGAACGACGATACTACCTTGAATAGAGATAACATTGCCGATATAAGTGCTAGTAGCAGAAGTGTCATCATAAGTGGCTGTATTGGAATCAATCGTTATAGGTTGTTCGGCGTCAGTGTCTAAAGCACGCGCATTAAAACTCTGTAGCATCATTAAAAATACACTGCAGTAAAAGAGGATTGATTGTTTATTTTTTTTCATAGCTTCCTTTTACATGGGCAAGTAGTTCAATATGAATAGGATCAATAAACATTAGTTTCATGCCTAACCCTTCGGTTTTGTTTAGTTCACTAATTAACTCTGCCCATTCAACTGTTTCTGCGAAATTTGTTTCTGTTTTTACTTTTAACTCACTTGTATTGATTTTAAGAGGGCTAATACCTAATGCTTTTGCCCTATCAATAAATACTTTGCCATTAAGCGATAAATCTTTGCCGTCACTAGATAATAACCCCGCTTCAGACTTAACAATCCAAGGTGGAGTTTTTGAATTAGCATTAATAAATGTTATGACTGGCTTTACCATGTGGGTCGTGCCATCGTCACTGTAATGAATCATTTCATCAGCGATCAAGTTTTTCTTGAGTATGCCTAACTCATTCATTTCCCATTTTGTATAGCCTTTACTGTAATAATCTGGGCTATGTGCAGGCGCTTGGTTATTGTGAGTTTCAATCATGCCAGTCATTCTAAGCATAAACCAACTTAATAAAGCAACTGCAGTGATATAAATATAAAATTTATTTTCTCTTAATGTCATTTTAAAAAGGTATTTAATACGTCGTCAAAATGTCCCTGTGCTTGCATAATAAAATCGCATACTTCTCGAACGGCACCTTGACCACCTGGAGTTGTTGTACACCAATCGGCGTGCTTTTTTACTGCAAAATTAGCGTCATTAACTGCAATAGCAAGACCTACTCGGGTCATGATAGGTAAATCAAGTAAATCATCACCGACATGTGCCACCTGTTCAGAGGTGACCCCCACTTTAGTTAGCAGTTCGTTAAAAGCAGCGCGCTTATCTTCATGGCCTTGATAGATATGATCAATGCCTAAGCTTTTCATTCTTAGTGCAACTGAATTTGATTTTCGCCCTGAAATAACCGCCACTTCAACTCCGGTTTGGCGTAATAATTTTATGCCATGTCCATCACGCGCATGGAATGACTTATATTCATTGCCTTCATTGTCAAAGAATAATTTCCCATCTGTTAATACGCCATCAACATCCAATATTAATAACTTAAGCTTTTTTGCTTTTTCAACAATTAACTGCATATTTTGATTGGCCTGCATCAGACGATTCCTGCGCGTATTAAATCATGCATATTTAAAGCACCTACAGCAATATTATTCTCATCAACAACGATTAAGGCATTAATCCTTTTTTGTTCCATGATTTGCATGGCTTCAGCGGCAAGAATATTCGCAGAAATAAGCGTACATTGAGGGGTCATTACTTCACTGATAACTGTATTTTGAATATCGATGTTTCTAGCTAAAGTTCTTCTTAAATCGCCGTCGGTAAAAATACCGATGACTTGATAGCTTTCATCAACAATAGCCGTCATGCCTAATTTTTTTTCGGTCATTTCTAATAAGGCTTGACCGATTAAAGCAGTCGCTGGTACTGCGGGCATTTCTTCATTGACATGCATAATATCACTGACCCTTAATAAAAGCCGCTTCCCTAAGCTACCACCTGGATGAGATAAAGCGAAGTCATCGCGGGTAAAGCCTCTAGCATCAAGTAGCGATACCGCCAAAGCATCACCCATGACCAATGCCGCAGTGGTACTGGAGGTGGGTGCAAGCCCTAAAGGACAGGCTTCTTGTTCAACAGCAACATTAATATGAACGGAAGAAATGCTGCTTAACGTTGAATCGGGATTTCCGGTCATTGCGATAAGTGGAATACCCAAACGTTTAATCAAGGGTAAGATTCTAACTATTTCTTCAGTTTCACCAGAATTGGACAAAGCTAAAACGACATCATGCCTAGTAATCATACCTAGATCACCATGACTGGCTTCACCAGGGTGTACAAAAAAAGCGGGTGTCCCTGTGCTTGCTAAGGTTGCTGCTATCTTTCCAGCAATATGCCCTGATTTACCCATGCCGATTACAACAACCCTTCCTTGGCAGGCAAACAGCAATTTACAAGCGGTGACAAAATCATTATTAATTTGTTTCGCAAGCCCTGAAACGGCTTGAGTTTCTACACGAATAACAGCTAAACCTAATTCGCGTAGTTTTTGATCATTTAGGTCCATGGCTTGTTAGAAATAATCGCTTTCAAATGTAAAAGGATCGCATTATCTCATATTTAGTTTATTTGTTCTCGTTGATATGAAATTAGAGGTAGCAGAGGTTTGCTTGTTAAGAGTTGAATTCGCGAAATAATTTAAGTTATTTAAAAAGCAAAGTACTGAAAAATAAAAGGTGTTACTCGTTACTTAAAAAATTTCGATGAGTACCAGAATAAATCAATAGTTAGTTTTATTCTGGTACAGATTTTTAGCGGAAGGATGTAAAGTTATTATTTACGAGCGCCAGCGTTTGGGTCTGGCTTATCAATAATACGATTTATTAAGTTTGTTTGTTGAGATATTCTATCTTCCTGTGTTAAATCAATCATCGATTTAAGACCTGCAAATCGACTCTCTGCTTCTTTTAAAAATTCTGTAGCTTTAGCTAAATCACCTTCCTTGACAGCACTACGTGCTTTTTTTAAAGAATCATTGGCACGATTGCGGTTACGGTCAAGCTTGTCATTTGCATTAATTTCTTTACTCATTGCTAATGCTTCTTTGATGTTTTCTATGATAGCTTCATCACCCGCTTTGTTGGTTACTGCTTTCATTGCCTCATTAACTTGAACGATAGTAGCATCAATACCTTCCGCTGCAGTCATTCTGTTATACATGCAAGCCATACCTAAACAAATATCAGCAGTTGCTGGAAAAGACCCTAGAGAAAGTGCTAATGTGGTTGCAACGATAGTGCTTTTTAATAATTTCATAATATTTATACCTCATTATAATTATTGTTATAGTTATTAGGTCATAAACCACAAGAAAATTAAGATAATATAGTGGGTTACATGACGCCAAGAACTTTAGCATAACTTTTCTGAATATTAAATGAATTATAGTGGACGCAGTTAAGTTTTAGGTATACTCAAGTAGCCAAGCAAATTGTATTAATTTAGTTTTTATTGATTTTCAAAATAACTATTTTGAGCTGACTTTGTTAGGGTGTTTGTTCAGCTTTATTGATGCATAAACTAAGCAACCCTTCAAGAGCTGAGGACGGCAATTAATAATAATTAGCTTTTAGTCTCAGATATACTAGTACTTCACAATATTCAATGTAACAGAGAGGTAGGTTCAATGAATAAATATCAGCATATTTTACTAGCCGTAGATTTATCAGAATATGGTGAATATGTTTCAGAAAAAGCATTATCTTTAGCACATAAATATCAATCCAAATTTAGTATTATTCATGTCTTGGATAATATTCCCATGCCGGATACTAACTATGGAACGGTAATCGATTTGAATCATGATTCAGATTATGACTTACTGGAAGTAGAAAAATCTAAGCTAAAGGAGTTAGGTAAAGCCTTAGGAGTGACCGTTGATCATCAGCATTTAGTTTGGGGGATTCCCAAGCAAGAAATTATTACTTTTGCTAAGCAACAACACGTTGATTTAATTGTACTGGGATCTCATGGGCGTCATGGTTTAGCTCTGTTGTTGGGATCTACAGCAACTGCAGTATTGCATACTGCCGACTGTGACGTTATGGCTGTTAGATTGCCAATGGAGTAGACTGAAGCTTGAATTAAGACAACAACTTATTTCAGACAACTTGATGCAAAATACTGAAAGAGTTTTTTAATAGTTATTCACTTTTCAACGTCAATTTAAGCCTTGTCGTATAATTATGCTTTTTTTATACAAGGTTAATATCAATGTCAATTTCGCTCGCTCTGCTTGAGGAAATAGTTCGTGAAGCAGGAACTATTGCGTTAACGTATTTTAATGATTTGAAGAATGTCGAAGTTAATAAAAAAAGCCCTAGAGACTTTGTTACGGCAGCCGATGTCGCTGTTGAGGCATTTTTAAAACAAACGTTGACTGATAGGTGTCCAGAGTATGGTTTTTGGGGCGAAGAAAGCGGTCAAAGTGCCAATCAGACTAATCGTTGGATTGTTGATCCTATTGATGGCACGCATTCTTTTTCACGAGGGCAGTATTTTTGGGGAATTAGTGTCGCATTAGAAATTAATCAAGAGTTAGTCATGGGGGCTGTTTATGCTCCGGCTTTAAATGATTATTACTGTGCAGAGCAGGGCAAAGGCGCTAGTAAAAATGGTCTAGCAATCAGTGTTTCTATTGTCGATAATTTGGCTGAATCTATGGTAGCTACTGGATTTGCTTGTTTGAGATCTTATTTAGAAGAAAATAATTTGCCGCGTTTTGCTAGGATTGCTCAAAGCACTACAGGTCAGCGTCGATATGGTTCAGCTGCTGTGGATTTATGTTTAGTCGCAGATGGCCAAGTTGATGCTTTTTGGGAGCAGGAGCTTAATTTATATGATGTGGCTGCCGGGGCCTTAATTGCCAAAGAAGCGGGTGCTACTTTAACTGATTTCAAAGGAAATGCCGGTATTTTTCCTAAACAAATCTTAGCGACTAATGGACTTATTTTAAAAGAACTATTGTCGTTGATGTAAGCTTAAGTTGGTTAGCAACTTAAGACTATACGGTATAAGGTTAAGACGTTCGGGTGAGCCCAGTCGAACCGAACTATGAGTGGCTTAACCCTACATCCTTCTACAGGCTCAGGACGAGCAGTTAAGAGACTGTGAAAGTATTATTATTTCCCCTAACTAGCAAAGAAGGGTAGATTTGATATATTAAAATAATCCTTAAATCGATCTTACTCTAGAGGCCGATCGTAATGTAGGGACAGGTCGCGACCTGTCCCTACGGTGTAAAATGTACCGATGGGGAAACTAAAATCAAAATACTTTCACAGTCTCTTAAGCCTTGCACCGTGTCTCACCTTAAGTTGTTAGCTGTTATATTGCTTGTGTTTAGCCTTTTACGCGAGTTATTTTTAACACGATAGATAATTCTTTTAAACGCCGCATAATTTTTGCTAAATGCACGCGATCTCTAACAGTCAGAGTAATTAAATCAACGCAAACACTGTCATCTTGGTCGACTACGGTGACATTTTCAATATTTGAAGCTTGATCAGAAATGGTTGAAGCTAATGTTGCGAGGGCACCACGCTGATTAAGTATTTCAATCCTTAATTCGGTTGGGAAATCATCGGCAATTTCTTGGCTCCACTCAACATCTAACCAATTAGTGTGTTTTTTTCTGATCACTGCACGATTACGGCATTCGTGGTGATGAACAACGATCCCTTTGCCGGGATTAAAATAACCGATTATATGATCGCCAGGTATGGGTCTACAGCATTTTGCTAGAGTAATGACCATGCCTTCTGTGCCTTTGATGATTAGAGGCGTTTGTTGGATATTATCATGATCATTTAATTTGATTTGAGCATTAATATCACTTTGCGTGAGTTGCTTAGCGATTAAAAATGGCATTTTATTGCCTAGGCCAATATCTTCTAACAAATCATTGAGGCATGAAAAGTTCAATATTTTCAGTAAGGCTCTAATGCGATTAGCATCTATGTTTTCTAAATGAATATTTAAAGTTTTTAATTCTTTTTCCAGTAATCGTCTACCTAAGCTAATAGCTTCTTGTTGCTTAAAATGCTTAAGATGATTTCTGATACTAGTGCGTGCTTTTACGGTGGTTACATAATTAAGCCACTGTGGATTAGGTCTTGCCCAAGGAGCCGTAAGAATTTCAACAGTCATGCCGTTCTCAAGTTTTGTTTGTAACGGCGCTAATTGCTTGTCTATACGAGCAGAAATACAAGCATTGCCAATATCAGTATGAACAGCGTAAGCAAAATCGATGATCGTTGCGCCTCTTGAAATTTTAATTATTTTACCCTTGGGGGTGAATACAAAAACTTCCTGAGGAAATAGATCAACTTTTAAATTATCTATAAACTCAAGAGAATCTCCAGCTGATTTTTGTATTTCTAATAAATCTCGAAGCCATTCATTGGCGCGCATTTGAAATTTTTCAGATTTATCATCTTCTGATTTATAAAGCCAATGAGCAGCTATTCCAGATTCTGCCATGCGGTGCATTTCATGAGTACGAATTTGTATTTCGATAGGTACGCCATAAGGTCCAATGACAATGCTATGTAGTGATTGATAGCCATTAGCCTTAGGTAAGGCAATATAGTCTTTAAAGCGACCCGGGATTGGCTTAAATAGATTATGAATAATACCAAGGACACGATAACAAGAATCGACGGAGTCACAAAAAACTCTAAAAGCGTAAACATCAAAAACTGCGGCTAAAGATAGCTTTTTAATCAGCATTTTTTGATAAATACTATAGATATTCTTTTCTCGACCTGAAACTTCACAAGGCAAGTCGGCTTGTTGTAAGCGTTTTGTAATGGTAGTTTCAATGGTATTGATAATTTTGCTGCGATTGCCACGTGCTTTTTTTATGGCTTGAGTCAATACCCTATGGCGCATAGGATACATAGCCTCAAAACTTAACTCTTCGAGTTTGTGTCTGATTTTATTCATGCCCAATCGATTGGCAATCGGTGCATAAATATCTAACGTTTCCCGAGCAATGCGACGTTTTTTTTCTGAAGGCATGCTGCCTAAGGTTTGCATATTATGCAACCGGTCAGCAAGCTTAACTAAAATAACCCTTAAATCTTTGCCCATAGCCAAAAACATCTTGCGGACATTTTCCGCTTGAGTTTCAGCGCGACTTTGGGATCTTCCGTCAATTTTGGTAAGTTTGGTAACACCGTCAACTAGTTCAGCAACTTCTATGTTAAATAGTTGAGCAAGTTCCTTTTTTGTGACAGGGGTGTCTTCAATAACATCATGCAAAATTGCCGCCATAATGCCACTTGCATCCATATGCATTTCGGCAAGAGTTATGGCGACAGAAACAGGGTGGCAAATATAAGCTTCGCCACTTTTACGGAATTGTCCTAGATGCGCATCGGCACCAAATTCATAGGCACGTATACAATCGTTAATTTGAGCAGGGTCTAAATAGACAGATAAAGCGGCACATAAACGAGCAATCAGTTCATCTTGAAGTTGATTATGAGTATGTGCCTCGTCTATTTTCGACATAGTTAACGATAATTAAAACATTGGATTATGGTCGTGGCTGTCGCCTACGCGATGAAGAAGATTAATGTTGTCTGTCGTAACGTGGCCTGCAGCTATTTCGCGTAAGGCAAGAACGGTATCTTTATCTTTGCCGCGTGGTAAAAATTCAGTAGCGCCATGACTTAGTTGACGTGCTCTTGTGCTAGCTAATAGAACTAATTTGAAACGATTTTCTACATGCTCTAAACAATCTTCGATGGTAATTCTTGCCATTTTTAAACCTAGGTAAGTGAAAAATTATCTGTTTGTTACACACAGATAGGGGATGTAAGGTACAAGGTACTGACAGCGAGGTCAAGATGTAAAACTGATGATTTTAATTTTGGCAGCGGTTGAAGTTAGATAAGATCTAAACATTCAACCGCTATTGCCTCGCTTGGATATTTCTAGCTGCGGGTTTTTAATATAGCCACTGCAGGAAGTTCTTTGCCTTCTAGGAACTCAAGAAATGCACCGCCGCCTGTTGACGTATAAGAAACTTGGTCGTTAATATTGTATTTATCAATAGCCGCAAGAGTATCGCCGCCACCTGCAATAGAAAAAGCGCTACTTTCAGCAATCGCAGTCGCCATAGATTGAGTACCGTGACTAAATTGCTCAATTTCAAATACACCTACGGGACCATTCCAAACGATAGTGCCAGCAGATTTAATTAATTCTGCATATTGTTTAGCAGTATCAGGGCCTATATCTAAAATTAAATCATCCGCTTCTACGTCGGCAACATTCTTAATAGTAGCAATTGCAGTATCAGAAAATTCTTTAGCGCAAACTACATCAACTGGAATTGGAATATCTGAACCTGCTTTTTTTGCAGCAGCTATTAAACGCAGTGCTTCAGGAATTAAATCTGCTTCATATAAAGATTTTCCAACTGGAAATCCTGCTGCAGCAATAAATGTATTGGCAATGCCACCGCCAACGATCAATTGGTCTACTTTTTCTGAAAGTGACTCTAATACTGTTAATTTTGTGGAAACTTTAGAGCCACCAACAATAGCGACCAAAGGTTTAGTAGGAGTTTCTAATGCCTTGCCTAATGCGTCAAGCTCACTGGCTAATAAAGGGCCTGCGCAAGCAATAGGTGCAAATTTAGCAACACTGTGAGTTGATGCTTGAGCTCTATGAGCTGTACCAAAAGCATCCATAACAAAAATGTCGCATAAAGCCGCCATTTTTTGGCCTAATTCTTCACTGTTTTTTTCTTCGCCAAGATTAAAACGTACGTTTTCGCATAATACAACTTCGCCTGGTGCAATAGAGATGCCATCAATCCAATCTTTTTCTAATCGTACTGATTTACCTAATAACTTAGCTAATTGATCTGCAACTGGCTTTAATGATGACTCGTCGTCATATTGACCCTCAACAGGTCGACCCAAATGTGATAACAATATAACTGCAGCACCTGCAGCTAAGGCAAACTCAATGGTTGGTACACTGGCTTGTATTCGAAGATCACTAGTAACGACACCATTTTTAACGGGTACGTTTAGGTCTTGGCGAATTAATACACGTTTTCCTGATAAATCAAGATCAACCATTCTTAGTATCGACATATTTTATGCTCTCGGTTTGTTAGTGTTGTAAAGTAATCAGCTTTAAGTACGGTATTGCTTATTTCCATTTAATGGAGCAACCCATGCTAGGAATTTGGTCTTTAGGGCCGTTGCCTGTTTGGGCTATCAATTTCATTGCCTCAAATAAATCGCGACGAGTCTCAGGTGCAGCTGTTTCTTTACGACTTGCATCTAGTCGACCTCGATATTGCAATTCAAAGTTAGCGTTATAGCCAAAGAAATCAGGCGTGCAAACAGCATTATATTGTTTAGCTATTTCCTGGCTTTCATCAAATAAATAGGGGAAGCTAAAATTCAAACGTTCGGCAAATAGTTTCATATTGTCGAAAGAATCTTCAGGATAATTAGTTGGATCATTAGACATGATGGCAACGGATTCAATGCCGAATTGTTTAAGTTCCAAGGCATCTCTAACGATTCTATCTTGTACCGCTTTAACATATGGGCAGTGATTACAGATAAACATAACCAATAAACCCTTTTCACCCATGCATTCCTGAAGTGACCAAGTTCGGTCATCTATGCCAGGCAAGGTAAAATCAATTGCTTTTAAGCCAAAGTTACAAACTGGCGTTTCTAGTGAAACCATGTTTTACCTCATCTCTGTTTATGTTTTATAGAATGAATAATATCTTGCCAACAAAAATGTTGGACATTATACATAATTAACTGGGTATCGTCATGATGGGTAAGCGGATATTTGATGGTTTAAATATTTTAATAGTTTTGTGGGTTTTTATTTCTATTGAAATATAACGTTAATTGTTATGTGATTAACCCAATGTAGCAAGAAAGCTAGTCAATTGAAATTGCATCTCCCGCCTGTGTCGTTATGTGCTTTCGTCCTTGAACCGGAGGTTCAAGTGGGGACGTAACCGGTAAATCAGGTTTCCCGTATAAAACGGGCATACACACCATTAGCGGATTTCAACCCCGGGGTAAAAACAGGTTCAGGAAACACCCAGCACACTCTCGATTACTGCAGGAGATACGGGTGCTATTTTACCCCGATGAATCCAAAAAACGATAGCTTTAGTTGAGTAAGTTCCGCATAAATATGACGTGAAATTTATTAGTACCAATTAGCTTATTTTTTTGCTAAGCGATTAAGCCGCTTGATTTTAATTCATAGTTCTAACACAAAGCGTCACCGTCAACATTTAGGATTAGAAAACTTTAGGGGCTAATCTGTCGCCCCTACAAATGCTTAACTGTGCAGAGTCAGGGTTGGGGTGGAGTAATATTCAGGGCAAATGCTATCGTTTTTGATGATTATAAAAAATACTTTCACAGTCTCTTTAGTCACTTCTACTTGTTATGCGAAAACTTAAGCATTGATTAATGCCACTAACTATTTGACTTGGATTCAATAATTCCGCCACCCAAACATATTTCATCTTGATAGAAAACAACTGATTGTCCAGGGGTAATGGCGCGTTGTGGTTGATCAAATAAGACGCGGCAGCGATTATTCTCAATGGGAATTACCTTGCAAATTTGGTCTGCTTGTCGGTAGCGTGTTTTTGCTTTACAAACAATAGTTTCTGTTAATGCTTGATTGTTACACCAATCCAGTTGATTAGCTTCTAAAGTGTTATGTAGCATAAGCGGGTGATCATGACCTTGCCCAATAATCAGCCTATTGTTTTCTAAATCTTTTTCGAGTACATACCAAGGTTCATCGGGTGCATTCTTTACGCCACCAATACCTAGTCCTTGGCGTTGTCCAAAGGTGTAATACATTAAGCCTTGGTGTTTACCTATATATTGGCCTTCAGGAGTAACCATTTCGCCAGGTTGAGTGGGTAAGTAGCGTTGCAAAAATTCGGTGAATTTACGTTCACCGATAAAACAAATACCCGTACTGTCCTTTTTCTTATGATTATCAAAGCCTGCTTTTTTTGCTAAGGCACGAATTTCTGGTTTATGTAGATGACCAATCGGAAATAGCGTTTTCGATAAGGCCTTTTGTCCTAAGGTATACAGGAAATAACTTTGTTCTTTATTAGGATCTAGGCCCTTTAATAACTGAAATTCACCATTCTTCTCAGCAACACGTGCATAGTGACCGGTTGCTATGTAATCGGCACCCAAGTCTTCAATTGCATAATTTAGAAAGGCTTTGAATTTAACGTGCTTATTACAAAGTATGTCTGGGTTTGGGGTGCGGCCGGCTTTAAATTCAGATAAAAATACTTCAAAGACCTCATCCCAATACTCGGCAGCAAAATTAACGGTTTTTAAGTTAATGCCTAGTTTGTCGCAAACTTGTTGGGCATCAGCGAGATCTTCCATTGCTGTGCAATATTCTGTGCCTTCATCTTCTTCCCAATTTTTCATGAATAAGCCGCTAACTTGGTGGCCTTGTTCTAGGAGTTGTAAGGCAGTGACTGAAGAATCAACGCCGCCAGACATACCAACAATGATGTTTTTACTCATGACTTGTAGCTAGATAGGATTTAAGCAAAGATAGCGGATGGCGTTGTCCACTGAGATATTCATCTACACTTGTTAATACTAATGGGCTGCGCAAGCGATGTTGCTGTGCTGCGATTTCATCTCGAGTAAGCCAATGAGTTGCAACAATGCCTTCATCTAATGTTAAATTGGGATTATAACTGTGACAAAGACCAGAAAAGCAGACGCGCAAAAAGGTTGGCAATTCCAAGCTTTTGCGCCAAAGTTGAATGCTAATAATGTGCTCTGGTTCGAATAGCCATGCAGTTTCTTCTAAGGTTTCTCTTCGGACAGCACTAATTAGATCTTCGTTTTCTTCGAGATGTCCTGCAGGTTGGTTGAATTGGAGTCCATGTGCAGTCTCTTCTTCTACGAGCAAGAAACGATTATCTTGATGAATGATAGCTGCAACAGTGACGTGTGGTTTCCAAACCATTGATGATTTCCGGCTGATAAAAATTTGATATGTTACTAGATTCAAGTAAATTATGTTGGTAAAAATGGTTCTGTTAAGCTGAATTATTAGTCTTGGCCTAGCATTTAATTATAAGTATACAAATTTTGTTATTTACATAGGCTTGAAATACTCTACCATTAGCAACATGTTACAAACTTATCGTTATTAGTTTATTTGCTTAAATATGTCTGATTTTGAACCGTACGAAGATAATGGAAGTGGTATAGCACTCCAAGATGCAAAACCAAAGCTAAAAAAACCTCCGTTATATAAAGTTATTTTATTAAACGATGACTATACGCCGATGGATTTTGTTATTGAAATATTGATGGATTTTTTTGCTATGTCTGAGCAAAAAGCCACGCAGGTGATGCTACAAATACATACTCAAGGTGTTGGGGTTTGTGGTATTTATAGTAAAGATGTGGCTGAGACTAAGGTCTATATGGTCAACGAATATTCACGAAGCTATCAGCACCCGTTAATGTGTTCGATGGAAATGGTCTAATTAGGAGCGTTTATGTTAAGTAAAGAACTTGAAGTCACCTTAAATACTGCCTTTAAAAACGCGCACGATAATCGTCATGAATTTATCACTGTTGAGCATTTGTTATTAGCGTTGCTTGATAACACGGCAGCAGAAACGATTATGAAAGCCTGTGGCTGCGATCTCACTCTATTGCGAGAGCAGTTAGCACACTTTATTGAAGATACCATATCTCTGATTCCTTTAAATATTGATCGTGAAACACAACCTACTTTAGGTTTTCAGCGCGTACTGCAACGTGCTGTTTTTCATGTTCAAGCTTCTGATAAAAAAGAAGTGACAGGTGCTAATTTATTTGTGGCTTTATTTAGCGAACAAGACTCTCATGCTGTTTACCTGTTAAATAAACAAGATGTTTCTCGATTGGATGTCGTTAATTATCTTGCTCATGGTATTTCTAAAAAAGACCACGATCAGGAGTCTACAAAAGACTCAGCTTCTGAATCTGCCGGTTCTGAAGGTGAAGCGGGCAGTCCTTTGGAAAAGTACACAACCAATCTTAATGAAGAAGCGTTGCAAGGGCGTATTGATCCCTTAATAGGCAGAGAGCTTGAGCTCGAACGTACCATTCAAACCTTATGTCGTCGACGTAAAAATAATCCTTTGTTAGTCGGAGAAGCGGGTGTTGGTAAAACGGCAATTGCAGAAGGCTTGGCGAAAAGAATCGTTGATAAAGAAGTGCCTGACATATTACTGAATAGTGTGATCTATTCTTTAGATTTGGGTGCGCTTGTGGCGGGTACTAAATACCGAGGTGATTTTGAAAAGCGCCTTAAAGCATTAATGAATCAGCTCAAAAAAGAGCCTGACTTTATTTTATTCATTGATGAGATTCATGCCATTATTGGAGCTGGATCAGCGTCAGGTGGCGTTATGGATGCTTCTAATTTGATTAAGCCTTCTTTAGCTTCTGGTCAGTTGCGCTGTATAGGTTCAACGACTTATCAGGAATATCGTGGCATATTTGAAAAAGATCATGCTTTGGCACGTAGATTCCAAAAGATTGATGTTGTAGAGCCCTCTGTAGAAGATACTATTTTAATTTTAAAAGGACTTAAATCACGTTTTGAAGAGCACCATAACGTGACTTATTCTGCGGATGCATTGCGTGTTGCGGCTGAGTTATCGGATCGCTATATCACCGATCGACATTTACCTGATAAAGCTATTGATGTTATAGATGAGGCGGGTGCAAAACAGCGTATGGCAACAGTTGCTGCGCGTAAAGATGAAATTGATGTTGCTGAGATTGAAGATATTGTTTCAAAAATTGCAAGAGTACCTGCAAGATCAGTGTCTTCAAGCGATATTGATAAGCTAGCTAATCTTGAGAAAAACTTAAAAATGCTCGTGTTTGGTCAAGATGAAGCCATTTCTTCTTTAGCTTCAGCGATTAAGTTGTCGCGAGCTGGCTTGAGGGATGCGCAGAAGACTATCGGTTCATTTATATTTGCAGGTCCAACGGGCGTAGGTAAGACAGAAGTCACTCGTCAGTTGGCTAAAGTATTAGGTGTAGAATTAATTCGTTTTGATATGTCCGAATATATGGAGCGGCACACCGTTTCTAGATTAATTGGCGCACCTCCAGGTTATGTTGGTTTTGATCAAGGGGGATTGTTGACTGAGCAGGTTAATAAACATCCCCATGCAGTGCTATTGCTTGATGAGCTTGAAAAAGCCCACCCCGATGTCTTTAATTTGCTGTTGCAAGTCATGGATCACGGCTCCTTGACTGATAATAATGGTCGTAAAGCAGATTTTCGTAACATTATATTAGTGATGACCACTAATGCGGGCGCAGAAGAGGGTAGTCGTGCCTCCATGGGCTTTACTCAGCAAGATCATGCCAGTGATAGCATGAAAATAATTGAAAAAGGCTTTAGTCCAGAATTTAGAAATCGTTTAGATGCCATTATTCAATTCAAGCCTTTAGATATTTCAGTCGTAGGCTCTGTGGTGGATAAGTTTATTTTTGAATTAGAAGCCATGCTTAGTGAAAAACAAGTAACACTGGCATTAGATGCCGATGCCCGTTTATGGTTAGCCCAAAATGGTTGTGACGCTAAGATGGGAGCAAGGCCTATGGCACGATTAATCCAAGAAAAAATCAAGAAACCTTTGGCGAATGACTTGCTGTTTGGCAAGCTCACTAATGGTGGTCATGTCAGAATTTTCATAGAAAAAGATGAAGTCTGTTTCGCTATTGAAAGCAATGAATTGGTTGTTTCTGAGGCCGATTTTTAATACGGCAACTCAGTTGAACTTAATAGCTAACAGTCGCTAATCTATTAATAGGTGCGGGGTTACTCCTTAAGGGCGGAGTAACCATCGTGAGATGGTGATGTTTTAGCGCATACGGAATGTAATACGGCCTTTAGTTAAATCATAAGGGGTCATTTCGACTTTAACACTATCACCCGTTAATATACGGATATAATGTTTGCGCATTTTTCCTGAAATGTGTGCAGTCACTACGTGACCGTTTTCAAGCTCGACACGGAACATGGTATTAGGAAGCGTGTCAATTACCTTGCCTTCCATTTCAATCTGATCTTCTTTGGCCATTTATTACTGTCTCAACGATAAAAGTCGCTAATCATATCATAACTTGATAGTTAACAATAGTTGAATCAAGTGAATTTTAATAGTTGCTTAAATCATCACATGATAATGATGTTGACAAGATGGCATGAATCTAAGTTAGGCTAGGTGTCGCCCCTACAGATATTCAAATCCTAAAAATTTATATTAGGAAATGATAGTCCAATTAACTATTCAATAATTTACGCGACAATATCATGCTGTGTCTGTGACTTTAAAAACTCAGGGATACGCTGATCTAACCAAAAATAAGGTTTAAAAGGATTATTGCCCATCACAAAGCCTACATGACCACCTTTAGTCGTTTGCTCTAGCTTTACACTGCCAGATAACTCATCTAACTCTGGAATAACCGAGGCGGTCATGAACGGATCATCAGTTGCTTGGATTAACAAAGTAGGTACCGTTATGGCTTTAAGAAATTGCCGCGAACTAGAACGCTGATAATAATCTTGGCTACTTTCAAAGTCATGTAATTTGGCAACGACCTGATCATCGTATTGCCAAAAGGAATTGATTTTAGATAAGTCACCTAGTTGGGCAAGTTTATTGGCTTCTTCATGTTTATTGAGTTGTTGTAAATAATGGTATTTATCTCGAATATAGACTTTGAGTTCACCTAGCAAATAGCCTCGATATACTTTAGAAAAACCTTGATCTAATTTAGTCGCGCAGGCATCTAATAACAGAGGTACTGAAACTGCGACAGCCGCAAATAACGATAACTGATCATTTTGCTCGCCTAACCATTTCAACAAAACATTCCCCCCTAAAGAAAAACCAATAGCCGCCATTTGCGTATTAGGCTCTCTTAGTCTGAGTGTTTGATAAAGAAAGTGGATGTCTTCGGTTTCACCAGAATGATAGCAACGTGCAGTATGGTTGTATTCACCGCTACAGCCGCGAAAATTTAAAACGACGCTACGAAAACCATGGCTGGCTAAGGAGCGTTGTAAACCATTGATGTAAGTAGATTTTGAGCTGCCCGATAAGCCATGCAATAAGATAACTAAAGGCTGATGTTCTTCACCATACCAATCAAGATCAACAAAATCATGATCAGGTGTTATTAAACGCTCACGCCTTAAATTTAAGATAGGTGTCGTTCTAATTAAGGCAGGATATAAAGTTTGTAAATGAGCGTTCTTTAGCCACCATGCCGCTTTAAAGTTTGTTTCGATTAACAAATGGTTTATCCTCAAGTTAATTATGCTAATTAGTACAGCTTACCTTAAAGACCCTAAAACAAAAACATGTTAAATATTGCACTATTTGAACCAAAAATTCCGCAAAATACCGGTAACATTATTCGATTAACTGCCAATAACGGCTATCATTTGCATCTAATAGAGCCTTTGGGCTTTGACTTCGAAGAAAAAAACTTACGTCGATCTGGACTAGATTATTTTGATATGGCTAAGATTAGCCGATACCCAGATTATCAAGCCTTTTTATTCGCCATGCAAGGCAATAGAATCTTAGCCATCACAACAAAAGGCAGTCATTTGTATAGCAATATTGACTATCAATCAGGTGATGTTTTATTGTTTGGCTCAGAAACAGCGGGTCTACCTAGTTATATCCATCAATCATTACCTTCAGAGCATCAGTTAAGAATCCCAATGCATCCCAATAATCGAAGTATGAACTTATCAAATGCTGTTGCTTTAGTCAGTTATGAATCTTGGCGACAATTAGGATTTGTGGGTGGTGAGTAATCTATTTTTATATCGGATAGCTATGTATAGGTCTGGTTAGCGTAGCGTAACCCGACACAGTAATTGTTAATCGGGTTACGGCTAAGAGACTGTGAAAGTATTATTATTTTAGCTTCTCCCTATGTAACAGCCATATTTATCTACATAATTAATGATTCCTGTTGGGAAAGCATAGCGAGGTATGTTTGAATTTCAAAAGCTATTATCTTGAAGTGACGACAGTTTCGCTCAGTACATTTGTCTGTTAATCGTGGTGAATCTGTCGCCCCTAAAGTATGATTTTCGCAATTTATCTATACTCATGACAGATGAGCTGCCCGTATAATGCTGTTTTTTATCGTTTGCCCACCCTGTCTGGTTATTGATTGTTGAAAGTTAGCTTAGCTTTATGGAAAAACAAACTGTTAGCAGAATTGTTTGGAATAGCAGCATGGAAGAACAAGCCGGTAGCAGAAAAGGTTGGAATAGCAAGGCAGAAGGTATTA
>QVQD01000171.1 GCA_003584875.1 Methylococcales bacterium | reverse complement strand
GAGCAGAGTCATGCCGGAATAAGGCTTTGCTCGCTTACGCTAGCAAAGCCTTATTCCGGCCTACGGTTTTGCTACAACTTTTGTCGTGTAGGGTTATCATTTTAAAACGCCGTAAAATTTAAATTATGGGTGGACGTTACACCCTAAGCTATCAATTTATAAACCACTAAAATAGGCGGCCAATGCTTGCATGTCTTGTTCACTGAGCATATTGGCAATCGCTTGCATCTGACCATTCTTTCTTATACCGGCTTTAAAACTAGCTAATTGATTGGCTAAATAGTCGGCGCGTTGACCCGCTAATCTAGGGTATTGACCGTTACCTTCTGCATTAGAGCCATGACAGCCAAGGCACATGCTCGCTTTTTCTTTGCCGATTTTTGCTAAAGGTAAATTACTTTCTGTTTTGGCGGCGGGCACGCTGGAAAAATAAGCAGCAATATTTTTAATGTCATCATCGCTTAAGTTACTGGCCATTGCTTTCATAATGCCATTGCTACGTGCTCCTGATTTGAAGGCATTTAGCTGATTAATAAGATAAGTGGGTTGTTGTGCAAAGAGATTGGGCGCTGGATTATGATCAGCGTGTCCTCCATGACCTATAGAGCCATGGCAGCCTATGCAGTTAGTAGCTAATTGCTCTCCGGCTACTTTGTCGGCCGCCAAAGTAACGCTAGTCCAAATTAAAGTCGATATTAAGGCTACAAAAACGGAATATTTTAATGTGTTCATTAGGTCACCTCGGAGTTATAAAATTAAATGTTAACGGATAATGGTCTAGGTTTGCTTGTAGGGCGTTGCATAGGGAGAGATTGAACTATACAACTAAAGCAGATTCCTGTGAAAGTTCTTTGTGTTTAAGTGTATCGTCATATAGTTCTAATGGTAGACTCAGTGTCTTTAGTATTGCTATCATTTCGCATCGGCAAAATAGGGCTACCAAGGTAGTGTTTAATTTTAAATAGTCATTAGTCAATCAGCATTGTCATGGAAAAAATAAAAGTTTTATTTGTTTGTATGGGTAATATTTGCAGGTCACCCACTGCGGAGGGTGTTTTTGTAAAGCTTATCAAAGATAGGGCTTTAGAAGCATCTTTTAGAGTCGATTCGGCTGGAACTCATGCTTATCATATTGGCGAAGTGCCTGACTCACGTTCACAACAGGCTGCTCTGTTGCGTGATGTAAAATTAGCGCATTTACGAGCTAGAAAAGTGGTGATGGGTGATTTTGAAGATTTTGATTATTTGTTGGCGATGGATGATGATAATTATGCTGTGCTAATGAATGCTTGCCCTGAACAATATAAAGCTAAGATTCATTATTTCTTAGATTTTGCACCGCATTTGGGTGTGCGTGAAGTGCCTGACCCTTATTATGGTGGTACTTATGGCTTTGAGCGGGTATTAGATTTAATCGAAGAAGCATCGGTGGGCTTTTTAGAGTCCTTAAAGGCCACAGGTTTGAAATAAGCAACAGTATTTATGTTTTTTGTAGGCCGGAATAAGACTTTGCTAGCGAAAGCGAGTAAAGCGTTTCCGGCATGTGCACTAAATATTTACAATAAATTAAGGTGAGAGCATGGCAATAATATCGAATACCGTAAGCTATATGGATGGGGGTGTGGTGTTGGAAGCTTTTTTTGCTTTTGATGAAGCTCTAGTTGGACGTAGACCAGCGGTTTTAATTAATCATACTTGGGTGGGTAGAGATAATTTTGTAGCCGAAAAGGCGATAAAGCTGGCAGAGTTGGGTTATGTAGGGTTTGCTGTTGATATGTATGGTAAAGGTATAGTCGGAACGAGCCCTGAACAAAACTCAGCCTTGATGCAGCCTTTTATGGAAGATAGAGCGTTGTTACAAAAACGTCTACTGGCGGCTTTGTATGCGGTTAAGTTATTGCCTTGGGTTGATGATCATAATATTGCCGCCATCGGTTTTTGTTTTGGCGGCTTATGTGTTTTAGATTTGGCTAGATCTGGTGCTGATGTGAAAGGTGTCGTAAGTTTTCATGGTATGTTGAATGCGCCCAGTCATAGTTTGGATAAGTCGATTAAAGCTAAAGTTTTGGCCTTGCATGGTCATGATGATCCCTTGGCAACGCCTGATCAGGTGTTAGCTTTTGAGCAAGAAATGACCTCGGTGGGTGTGGATTGGCAATTGCACTGTTATGGACATACCGCTCATGCTTTTACTAATCCAGTAGCTAATGATCCTGAGAATGGCATGGTTTATCGTACGCTTGCTGATCATCGTTCATGGCAAGCTATGAAAAATTTCTTAGCCGAAGTTTTTGCTTAACATTAATAGATAGCTACTTAAAGAGAGATAATTTCAGCTAAAACAGATGCTGGAATTAACTTTTCGCCTTTAAGCTTTGGCCTTTTGTCTGCATTTGAGAGCCCTGTCTTAAAGTGAACGATTAAGCTAAACTGCCCCATCTTAAGTTTTAGTCACATTTAATCATCAAAATTTTGACTATTTGGTATAATCTCGTGTTATTTAAAGTTGTAGAGCGCATTTATTGCATGGAATGAAGTGATGCGCTTAATTTTAGTCAAAAAACCATGCCGATAAAGTATTCCGGCACACTGTTTATCTAGGGATCAATGTCAAACTTCGCTAAAGAAATTATACCTGTCAATCTCGAAGACGAGATGAAACAGTCCTATCTCGATTACGCAATGAGCGTTATTGTGGGCCGAGCTCTACCTGATGTTAGGGATGGCCTAAAACCAGTGCATCGCCGCGTGTTATACGCGATGAGTGAGTTGGGTAACGATTGGAATAAGCCCTATAAAAAGTCGGCGCGTATCGTCGGTGATGTTATCGGTAAGTATCACCCTCATGGTGATACCGCAGTCTATGACACTATGGTACGTATGGCGCAACCTTTTTCGATGCGTTATATGTTGATCGACGGCCAAGGAAACTTTGGTTCGGTTGATGGTGACCCTCCTGCGGCAATGCGTTATACCGAAGTACGTATGGCAAAAATTGCCCATGAATTGTTAGCCGATCTCGATAAAGAGACGGTTGATTTCATTCCTAACTACGACGAATCAGAAATTCAACCTGAAGTATTACCCACTCGCGTTCCTAATTTATTGGTGAATGGCTCGTCTGGTATTGCCGTGGGTATGGCAACTAATATCCCTCCGCATAATATGACGGAAGTGGTCAGTGCCTGTTTGGCGATGATTGATAATCCGGATATTAGTATTCTGGAGTTAATGGAATATATTCCGGGCCCTGATTTTCCTACAGCTGCTTTTATCAATGGTGCTGCAGGTATTTATAATGCCTATACCACAGGTAGGGGCAAGATTTATTTGCGAGCTCGATGTCACTTTGAAGATATAGGTGACAGTAGTCGACAAGCGATTATTACTACTGAGTTGCCTTATCAAGTTAACAAAGCGCGTTTGCTTGAAAAAATTGCCGAGTTAGTTAAGGAAGGTAAGCTTGAAGGTATTTCAGGTTTGCGTGATGAATCTGATAAAGACGGTATGCGCATGGTGATCGAATTGCGTCGTGGTGAGGTGCCAGAAGTTGTATTGAACAATCTTTATAAGCAGACTCAATTCCAGACTGTCTTCGGCATTAATATGGTGGCTTTGCTGGACGGTCGTCCGCATTGTATGAATTTGCTAGAGATTCTTAGTGCGTTCATTAACCATAGACGCGAAATTGTTACACGCAGAACTATCTATTTACTTCGTCGTGCCCGTGAAAGAGCGCATATCTTAGAAGGTCTTGCCGTTGCTTTAGCCAATATCGATGAAATGATTGCGCTGATTAAAGCAGCGAGCAATCCTGCCGAAGCCAAAGAAGGCTTGTTGGCAAGAACTTGGGATGCTGGATTAGTTTCTTCTTTATTGGAACGCGCCGATGCGAGTCGTTCAAGGCCAGAAGATTTAGGTGATGAGTTTGGTATTTTTGAAGGTATTTATCGTCTTTCAGAAACACAGGCGCAAGCCATACTTGATTTACGTTTGCATCGTTTAACGGGTTTAGAGCAAGATAAAATCGTTAATGAATATAAGCAGTTGTTAGAACAAATTGATGAGTATTTGTTTATTTTGAGTAGTGACATCCGTTTGATGGAAATTATCAGAGAAGAACTGGTTGCCATTAAAGATCAGTATTCCGATGCGCGTCGCACAGAAATTATAAAAAACCAGTTGGATTTATCTGAGCAAGATTTAATTACTGAAGAAGATATGGTAGTAACCATGTCTCATGAAGGTTACGTTAAGTCTCAGCCATTAAGCGATTACAAAGCGCAACGACGCGGTGGACGCGGTAAATCAGCGACTGCGACTAAAGAATTGGATTATGTCGATAAGTTAATTGTCGCTAATACTCACGATACTATTCTATGCTTCTCTTCACGCGGCAAAGTCTACTGGATGAAAGTTTATCAATTGCCAGTGGCTAGTCGTGCTGCACGAGGCAAGCCTTTTGTTAATTTATTGCCGCTAGAGCAGGGTGAGAAAATTAATGCAATCTTGCCTATCCGTGAATTTACTGAAAATAAATTTATTTTTATGGCGACTTCAGCAGGTACTGTTAAAAAGACGCCATTAACCGAGTTTGAACGTCAACGTGCTACCGGTAAAATCGCTATCGATTTAAGAGAAGACGATACTTTAGTCGGTGTTGCCGTGACTGATGGCCAGCAAAATGTCTTATTGTTCGGTAGTACTGGTAAAGCCGTGTGCTTTAATGAAGCTGATGTGCGCTCTATGGGTAGAACTGCTTCTGGTGTTCGCGGTATGCGCTTGCATCCAGGCCAAAAAATCATTTCTTTGATTATTGCATCGGAAGGTACGGTACTTAATATTACTGAAAATGGTTATGGTAAACGCACTAAGTTAGAAGAATTTACTTGCCATAAACGAGGAGGGCAGGGCTTAATTGCTATACAAACTTCTGAGCGTAATGGTGCTGTTGTCGGTGCGGTATTGGTTAATGATAACGATGAGATCATGTTGATTACCGATGGTGGTACTTTGGTGCGCACCCGTGTTGACGAAATTTCGGTAGTCGGACGTAATACCCAAGGCGTCACTATTATTCGTTTAGGTAAGAATGAAAAAGTCATCGGTGTTGATCGCATTGAAGGTTTGGCGGGTATCGATGATATTGAAGAAGATGCAGATTTAGATAGTTCATTAGATGCTAATGAAGTGATTATTGATGCGGCAGATTTAGTCTCTAATGCAGAGGATGAAATAGATCAAGAGTAGTTATGTGGGTTGGCTTAGCGATAGAGGCTGTGAAAGTATTGCTTTGATTTCCCCTCTTTAACAAAGAGGGGTTAGGGGAGATTTAATCTATTAAAAATAATCACAAAACATTAGTAGCTTATGATTTTAAGAAATCCCCCTTTGCCCTCTTGCTTTGCACTCCCTCTTTTTTTAAAAGGGAATGCTAAAATCATAATACTTTTATAGTGTCGGTAGCGTAAGCCAACATTTAATTACTTAGTCTTTTTTTGATAGATTTAATCAGTGTTTTAGTGTTAATTTGCTGTATTTATGAACACTTAATGGTTGTAATGACCAGCGAAAAATAATACCTAGATGGCTAAAGAATTCCTTTTTAAAATTTAACGACGAGAAAATTATGTCCAGAGTATTTAACTTTAGTGCCGGTCCTTCTGCATTCCCAGAATCAGTGTTGTTGCAAGCTCAGCAGGAAATGTTGGAATGGCGAGACAGTGGCATGTCAGTGATGGAAATGAGTCACAGAGGCAAACATTTCTCTATTATTGCTGAAGAGTTAGAAAGCGATTTACGTGGTTTGATGGCGATACCTGATAATTATAAGGTATTGTTTTTGCAAGGTGGTGCCTCAGCACAGTTCTCATTCATACCACAAAATCTTTTAAACGGTAAAACTAAGGCTTGTTATCTTAAAACAGGCGCATGGTCTGAAAAAGCCGTTAAAGATGCGCAAAGTTATTGTGACGTGTTGGTTAGTGCTAGTTCTGAAGAGTCTAAATTCACTAGTATTCCAGATGCAGCTACTTGGGAACTGGATGAGCAAGCGGCTTATTTACATTACACGTCTAATGAGACTATACATGGTGTGGAGTTTCAAAATATTCCTGATGCTAAGGGTTTAACCTTGGTTTCGGATATGTCATCGAATATCTTATCGCGTCATATTGATGTTAGTCAGTATGGATTGATTTATGCGGGAACTCAAAAAAATATGGGTCCAGCTGGTGTAACAGTGGTTATAGTCAGAGATGACTTGATCGGACATGCTGGTAAAGCAGTGCCTTCGGTATTTAATTATTCTGAACAGGCAAAAAACCAATCTATGTTAAATACCCCAGCTACTTATAATTGGTATTTGGTGGGTTTAGTGTTGAAATGGCTAAAAGCTCAAGGCGGTGTTGCCGCGATTGAGCAACATAATATTGCTAAGTCGACTAAGCTTTATCAAGCGATTGATCAATCAGCGTTGTATTCAAATCCGGTTGATGTTGCAGTGCGTTCACGTATGAATGTTCCGTTTATTTTAGCTGATGAGAGTTTGGATAAGCCCTTTTTGCAAGCAGCCGAAGCACAAGGTTTATTTGAGTTAAAAGGTCATCGTTCTGTTGGTGGAATGCGAGCAAGTATTTACAATGCGATGACAGAAGCGGGTGTAAAAGCTTTGATAGATTTTATGGCTGAATTTGAACGCACTCATTAATTGCAACGTATCAATATAGACCCACGCCATGACCTCAGTGATCCCACTTTCTGAATTAAGAGACAAAATCGATGCAATTGATGAAAAGATTTTGCAGTTGATCAACCAGCGTGCGTCTTGTGCTATAGAGGTTGCTAAAACCAAAATTGCTCAAGGCGAACAAGGTACTTTTTATCGTCCAGATCGTGAGTCATTGGTATTAAGACGCATTATGGAGTTAAATCAGGGGCCGCTCTCTGATGAGGTGGCTGCTGGTTTTTTTAGAGAATTGATGTCGGCTTGTCTGGCGCTAGAAAAGCCAATGGATGTCGCGTTTTTAGGGCCTGAAGGAACTTTTACCCAGCAAGCAGTCTTTAAGCACTTTGGTCATGCTGTTAAAGCAATACCGGCAACTACCATTAACGAAATATTTAATGCGGTGGAATCTGAGTATTGCCAATTTGGAGTGGTTCCTGTTGAAAATTCAACTGAGGGTGTGATTAGTCATACTTTAGATCGTTTTCTGGCTTCGCCGCTAAAAATATGCGGTGAAGTTGAGATTAGAGTGCATCAAAATTTGATGGGTCATGCAACTAGTCTCGATGAAATAACCGATGTTTATTCTCATCAGCAATCATTAGCACAGTGTAGACAATGGTTAGATAAGCACTTGCCTCATGCGCGTTTGACAGCTGTGAATAGCAACGCTGAAGCGGCACGTCTAGCCATAGATAATAAACATAGTGCAGCCATTGCGGGTAAGGTTGCTGCTGAAGTTTATAATTTAGCAATCATTGCTAAGAATATTGAAGATGAGCCAAATAATACCACTCGATTTATTATTATCGGCCAACAATTATCGTCGCCTACCGGTAATGATAAAACCTCATTAGTTGTTTCTACCGGCAATCAACCGGGTGCTTTATATAAGATTCTTGAGCCTTTTGCTAAATATGGTATAGGCATGGTGCAAATTGAATCTAGGCCTTCACGTCAGGGTTTATGGGATTATGTGTTCTTTATTGATGTAGAAGGGCATAGTGAAGATAAGCTTATTGCTGAAGCTTTGGAGAGCGTTAAAGACAACGTTAAGATGTTTAAGTTATTAGGATCTTATCCTAAAGCTGTGCTTTAAATGGCAAGTAGTGTTTGCAATCATTAAATTCTATTAATTAAAATCATGAATAATTCCGATAATATTTATACGCTTGCAGCAGCTGGCGTGCAGCGCCTCATACCTTATAAAGCGGGCAAACCGATTGAAGAGTTAGAGCGAGAGTTGGGGCTTACTCAAATTACCAAGCTAGCCTCTAATGAAAATCCTTTAGGTCCAGGAAAAAAAGCCTTGGATGCTATTGCTTCTGCTTTGTCTGAATTAGCGCTTTATCCTGATGGTAGTGGTTTTTTATTAAAGCAAGCTCTGGCAAATAAATATGCAGTAGACGATAGTCAAATTACCTTAGGTAATGGTTCTAATGAAATATTAGAGCTGGTGGCTAGAGCCTTTTTAACGCCCGAACATGAAGCAGTTTTTTCGCAACATGCCTTTGCGGTCTATCCTATCGTGACTCAAGCCGTTGGTGCGACGGGAGTTGTGGTTCCGGCATTAAATTATGGTCATGATCTGGATGCCATGCTGTTGGCTGTCACTGAAAAAACACGCTTGGTGTTTATTGCTAATCCTAATAATCCAACGGGGACTTTGCTGAGCCAAGCTAGTTTGGTGCGATTTATAGATGCTCTGCCAGAGACCTGTATTTGTGTGTTGGATGAGGCTTACTTTGAATTTGTTAATAGTGCAGAGCCTATCAATTCTATAGCTTGGTTAAAAGACTATCCTAATTTATTGATTACTCGTACTTTTTCTAAGGCTTATGGTTTGGCTGGATTACGCGTTGGTTATGGTTTATCGAGTCCTCAAATGGCCGATATTCTTAATCGTGTGCGTCAACCCTTTAATAATAACAATTTAGCTTTAGTGGCAGCCTTAGCAGCATTGAGTGATGATGAGCATTTGCAAGACACTATTTCAGTCAATACCCAAGGTATGCAGCAATTAGTCGATGGTTTTAAAGCTTTAGGCTTAGAGTGGATCTCTTCAGCAGGAAATTTTGTTTTAGTAGACTTGAAGCAAGCTGGAATGCCCATTTATGAAGCTTTGCTACGCAAGGGTGTTATTGTTAGGCCGGTAGGTGTGTATGAATTACCAAATCATTTGCGCATCAGCATAGGCACAAAAACAGAGAATCAGTTATTTCTTGACGCGTTAACTGAAATATTGGCTGATGTTCGATAAACTTTGTGTTATTGGTGTTGGCTTAATGGGTGGCTCAGTCGCCCGTGCAGCCAGAATAAACGCTTTAAGTAACAATATACTTGGTTATGGTCGTTTAGAGGATCTTGAAAACTTAGAAGCTGCAAAGCGTTTAGGTGTTATAGATAATTACACTCTGCACATAGAGGAGGCAGTAAAAGATGCAGATTGTGTCGTTATTGCTACTCCAGTTGAATCTATTGAAAGCATACTTGCTTTGTTGCAGCCTGTTTGGTCAGATCGCACAATTTATACCGATGTTGGTAGCACTAAAGGCAGTGTCGTTGCTGCAGCGCAGAGAGTTTTTGGTGTAGTGCCTAGTAATTTTGTATTGGCACATCCTATCGCTGGTGGCGAGCAAAGTGGGGTTGAGGCGGCTGTTGATGATTTGTTCGTCAATAAGCGTTTGATTATTTCACCACTTAATCATACTTGCCAAGATGCATTGCAACAAATACGAAGCTTCTGGGAACGTTGTGGTTCTGAAGTGTCTTTGATGGATGTGGAGAAGCATGATGCGATATTGGCGGCAACCAGTCATTTGCCACATGTACTGGCTTTTGCTTTAGTTGAGATGCTGGGTCATCAAGATGAGCAAAATGAGATTTTTAATTATGCGGCAGGTGGCTTTAGAGATTTTACGCGGATCGCATCTAGCGACCCTACAATGTGGCGAGATATTTGTTTAGCAAATAAAAATGAAATTATCCCTTTACTGCAACAAACCAGAGCACAGCTCGAAAAAATACAGTCTCTGTTGGAACATGATGATGGCCAGCAGCTTTTTGAAATCTTTGCGTATGCCAACACTGCAAGGCAGCGCTTTCTTAATCAGTTTGAAGGTAATATGACTAAAACAATTACATTTAAAGTTCAGCCGGGCGGGATGTTGCAGGGTGAAGCGCGAGTACCGGGTGATAAGTCTATGTCACATCGTTCTATTATGCTAGGTTCATTGGCTGACGGTGTTACTCATGTTAAAGGTTTTTTAGAGGCTGAAGATGCCTTGGCGACCTTGCAAGCTTTTCGCGATATGGGTGTTGAGATCGAAGGGCCTGTTGATGGTTGTTTGACTATTCATGGTGTGGGTAAACACGGTTTGAAAGCACCTAAAAACGATTTGTATCTAGGTAATTCAGGAACTTCCATGCGCTTGTTGAGCGGATTGTTAGCGGGGCAGTCTTTTAATTCAGTGTTGACCGGTGATAAGTCTTTATCTGGCAGACCCATGAAGCGAGTTACTGAGCCATTAGCACTAATGGGTGCTGATATAAAAGCGACCGAAAATGGTACTGCACCTCTTTACATTACTGGTAAGGCAGGTCAGTTGCATGGCATTGATTATGTAATGCCTATGGCTAGTGCTCAGGTAAAATCGTGTTTGTTGTTGGCCGGTATGTATGCTGCTGGAGAGACTAGCGTGACTGAGCCAGCGCCTACTCGTGATCATACCGAACGTATGTTGTCAGGATTCTCTTATCCTGTTAAACAACAGGGTAGCAAGGTCAGTATTACCGCTGAGGGTAAGTTAACAGCTGCTGATATTGATGTGCCTAGTGATATTTCTTCGGCGGCTTTCTTTTTGGTCGGCGCATCAATTGCACCAGGTTCTGATTTATTGCTAAAGCATGTGGGAATCAATCCTACCCGTACTGGCGTGATTGATATTTTACGTTTAATGGGTGCAAATATTGAAGTGTTGAATGAGCGTATTGTCGGTGGTGAGCCAGTCGCTGATTTACATGTAGTTTATAGTCCGTTAACAGGTATTGATATTCCTGAAGCATTGGTGCCCTTAGCGATTGATGAATTCCCCGTATTATTTGTTGCCGCTGCTTGCGCAAAAGGTCAGACGCGCTTAAGCGGTGCTGAAGAATTGAG
Source organism: Methylococcales bacterium (assembly GCA_003584875.1). GTDB lineage: Bacteria > Pseudomonadota > Gammaproteobacteria > Methylococcales > Methylomonadaceae > Methylobacter_C. The sequence goes on along the minus strand of QVQD01000171.1, from coordinate 29,295 downwards.
GGTTAAAGAATCAGATCGAATTCAAGTGATGGCGGATGGCTTGCAAATATTAGGTGTAGACGCGCAACCGACTCATGATGGTATGGTTATTCAAGGTGGTGCGATAGGTGGAGGAACAGTGACTTCACATGGTGATCATCGTATTGCTATGGCGTTTTCTATAGCTGGATTACGTGCTAATGCAGATATCACTATTTTAGATTGTGCTAATGTGAATACCTCTTTTCCTGAATTCAAAGATTTGGTGCATCGCTTAGGTTTAGCTTTGGTTTGTGAGGAGTCTTAATGCTAGCACCTGTCTTAACGATAGATGGTCCTAGTGGGGCGGGTAAAGGTACTGTTAGTCGCTTAGTGGCAAAAAAACTAGGCTGGCATTATTTGGATAGCGGTTCTATTTATAGATCAGTGGCTATTGCGATTCAAAATGCTTCTGTTGATTTGGCTAATATCGGTGACATTATTAAAGTAACGCAATCTATGGTGTTAGAGTTCGAGTGTGGCGATACCCTAATAGTTAAGCTTAATGGCAAAGATATTACTGATCAGTTAGGGCTTGAAAGTACTGGAAATATCGCTTCTCGAATAGCAGTTATACCTGAAGTTAGGGCGGTATTGCTGCAGAAGCAGAAAGATTTTAGGCAGTTGCCTGGCTTGGTTGCTGATGGTCGAGATATGGGTACGGTTGTTTTTCCAGACGCTAAAAATAAAGTATTTTTAACTGCTAGCGCAGAAAAAAGAGCGGAAAGAAGATATAAACAGTTGAAAGAAAAAGAAATTGATGCTAATCTTGCCGAAATAAAAAGTGAGATCGAAGCTCGTGATCGCCGCGATATGGAACGTGAAACCGCTCCATTAGCTATGGCGAGTGGATCCCTTTATATTGATTCTTCCGAGATGACTATAGATTCAGTCATTGAAGAGGTTTTAAATTTAATCCGTTAAGGATTTTTCATATGGCTACACTATTTGTAAGTGTGGTTTTTTTTAACTTTGATAAAGAAAAGGCTTGTTCGAGTTTCGATAAGCTTGGGAAATAATAAAATGAGCGAAAGCTTTGCTGCATTACTAGAAGAAAGTTTAACCAGAACTAAGATGAGTCCTGGTGCCATGTTGATCGGTACAGTCATTGATATTGAAAATGACATGGTTATTGTTAGTACGCATTCTAAATCTGAAGGCGTTATTCCTAAATGGCAATTTTTAAACAACGCTGGTGAATTGGAAGTTTCAATTGGCGATGAAGTTGAAGTTGCTTTGGATTTGTTCGAAGATGGTTTAGGCGCTACGCTTCTTTCTAGAGATAAAGCGAAGAAAAATAAGGCTTGGTTCGAACTTGAAACTGCATTTGAAAAAGAAGCCACTATTGTGGGTCAAATCACTGGCAAAGTCCGTGGCGGTTTCACAGTATCTGTTGGCGCATTGCGTGCCTTCTTACCAGGTTCTTTAGTTGACGTTCGTCCTATCAGAGATACGACTTTCTTAGAAAATCGTGATCTTGAATTCAAAGTTATTAAAATCGATCAGAAACGTAATAACGTTGTTTTATCTCGTCGTGCGGTTGTAGAAAAAGAATACAGCGCAGAAAGAGAAGAATTGCTGAAAACACTGGAAGAAGGTGCAGTAGTTACCGGTGTTGTTAAAAATCTTACTGATTACGGCGCGTTTATTGATTTGGGCGGTATTGACGGTCTGTTACATATTACTGATATGGCATGGAGACGCGTACGTCACCCATCTGAATGTGTTGAAATCGGTCAAGAAATCAAAGTTAAAGTCTTGAAATACGATAAAGATAAAAACCGTGTTTCATTGGGCATGAAGCAAATGGGTGAAGATCCATGGCAAAACATTGCTCGTAGATACCCAGCCGGTACACGTGTATTCGGTAAAGTAAATAACTTAACCGACTATGGTTGCTTTGTTGAAATTGAAGAGGGTGTTGAAGGTTTGGTTCACGTTTCTGAAATGGATTGGACCAACAAAAATGTTAATCCATCTAAATTAGTTCAGTTAGGTGATGACGTTGAAGTTATGGTTATCGAAATTGATGAAGAGCGTCGTCGTATTTCTTTAGGTATGAAACAATGCAAAACTAATCCATGGGATGAATTTGCAGCAACTCATAACAAAGGCGATAAAATCTCAGGAAAAATCAAATCTATTACTGATTTCGGTATTTTCATCGGCTTAGATGGCGGTATTGATGGTTTAGTCCACATGTCTGATATTTCATGGGCAGATGATGGCGAAAACTCAGTACGTGAGTTTAAGAAAGGTGATGAATTAGAAACTGTTATTTTAGCGGTAGATTCTGAGCGTGAACGTATCTCTCTAGGCATTAAGCAGTTAGAACAAGATCCTTTCCAAAATTTCTTAGCGACCAATGAAAAAGGTAGTTTGGTAAAAGGTACTATCAAAGAAGTTGACGCTAAAGGCGCAATTATTTTATTAGCTGATAATGTTGAAGGTTATTTACGCGCTTCTGAAATACAACGTGATCGCGTTGAAGATGCTCGTACTTTACTGAAAGAAGGCGATGTACTTGAGGCTAAATTCATCGGTGTTGATAAGAAGAGCAAGTCGATCTCATTGTCAATTAAAGCAAAAGATCAAGATGAAGAAACTCATACCATTAAGGATCATACCCAACAATCAGTTGGAACACCTACGATGGCTGACCTTTTTAAGCAGTTAGAAAAATAAATTAATCAAGTAATAAAGAGGCTCTGTTTTATTGCAGAGCCTCTTGTTTTTTTACAGGATAATATGTGACAAAATCAGAGTTAATTGAAGCGCTCGCTAAAAAACAACCCCTTTTAGCATTGAAAGAGGTAGAGCTCGCTGTAAAGTGTTTGATTGAAAAAATGAATCAGGCTTTATCTACTGGCAATAGAATTGAGATTAGAGGGTTTGGTAGCTTTTCTCTGCATAAGCGACCTCCTAGAATTGGCCGAAATCCAAAAACAGGTGAGTCTGTAAGCTTGTCTGAAAAGCATGTTCCACACTTTAAGCCTGGCAAAGAATTACGTGATCGCGTAGACGATGCTAGGGATCAATATGAAATAGCAGATTAATTAAGCTGACCTAATAATATTATAGGGTGGATAAGCGTCAGCGCATCCACCGTTTAGGTCGAAATCGGTTAGTTTATTAATTTGTTAAGTGTCTTATACCATTCATTGTCTTGGTGGATGCGCTAGCGAGACTGTGAAAGTATTTTTCATAATCATCAAAAACGATATCATTAGCCCTGGATACTATCCCGCACCAACCCTCACTACTCAAAGTTAAGCATTTGTAGGGGCGACAAATTTGCCCTGTATTTTGGGACATCGGATTACTAGGCGAATCTGTCACCCCTAAAACCATAGGTAATTACACAAGTTTCTTGTCGGCGTGGAAACGACAAAAAACACCGTAGGGGCGTATTGCATACGCCCAACATCGAAAGTCCAATGTTATAGAGCTTATTTTATAAGGGCGTATGCAATACGCCCCTACGATCTTCACCACAATGTTATCGTTCGCGCGTGGGAATGCTAACAATTATTTGTGTAGATGCCTATGCCCTAAAACCGAATCTTTTTTCTTGCCCTCAACTGTGGGCAATTAATGAAATTAATGAATACTTACAAAGTCTCTAGTGTTTATCCAGCCTACACTTAATGTAGGTGCAAATATTTGAACTGTGGGCATCTCTAGAAATGGGCTGAAAAAACCTTCCTGCACGCACGCCCCAGTATAATTTAAACAAAGTTTCTTAATGCACTTTCAAAAAATAGCGCATAAGTTGATCAGTCGCATTATGACTGAAGAGCCTAAGCTGAATAAATCTCCGTATCTGTATCACCCAATCTTGGCCAAGCTGTTAGGACAGCTTTAACAACAGTCGCTAATGGAATAGCAAAGAAAACCCCCCAAAAGCCCCATACTCCGCCAAAGAATAAAATGGCTACGATAATAGCTACGGCATGTAAATTGACTGCTTCGGAAAATAATACTGGAACTAGAACAACACCATCTAATGCTTGAATAATTGAATAGGCAATCACAAGGTACATGAATTGGTCGCCACTTAGTCCCCATTGGAAATAAGCAACTCCAAGCACAGGAAACGTAATAAGTGTCGCGCCTATATAAGGAATGATGACCTGTATCCCCATTAATACGGCTAATAGCATGGCGTAATTTAAGTCCATGCTTGTAAAGGTGATGAAACTAACAAACCAAAGAATCAGTACCTCAGAAAATTTGCCTCGGACATAATTGCCAATTTGTATATCAACTTCTTCCCATACACGTACAGTTAAATGTCTTTGCTTAGGCATAAACTGTAAAAACCAATCTATTAGTAGTTTTTTATCTTTTAAGAAGAAAAAAACCATCATGGGTACTAAAAATAAATAAATCATGGCGCTGACAATGCCAACTACAGAGGCAGCAGATAAAGAAAGTACATTTTGACCATAGGTTAATAACTCTTGTTGTATGGCAAAAGTCATTTGTTGAATTTTATTTTCTGAAATTAATTTGGGGTATAGTTCTGGTAAACGCATTACTAGTGTTTGAGTTCGGTTAATAATAACGGGGATATTTTGTATAAGTTCAACTGCTTGTTGTGAAACTATTGGCATCAAATAAAATAATAAGAAACCTAAGCAAGTCATGAAGCAAGAGAAAACTAAGTACACCGAAACTATTCGAGATAAGCCTAAGTTTATGACTTTACCTACCAAGCCTTCTAGCAGGTAAGCGAAGACGATAGAAGCAAAAACAGGCATCAATAAGTCAGATAAGCTGTAAATTAAAACAAAAGTAACAATTAAAATAATCGCTAAATAAATAGCTTGTGCATTAGGAAGTATGCGATTTAATGAAGCAGAAAAAAAACGTAAGCTTAAAGTGGATGTTTGGGTTGTCATAAAGATAAGAGTTTAGGTCTATATTTTTAAAGTATTTTACCTCTAAAAGTGTATTTATCGTTATGAAGTTTTTATTTGCAACAATACTCAGGTAAAATGCTCAGCGGCAATTAAGGTGGGAGTAATGAGTGTTAATTGATGTTTTTAATGGTGATGCAGATGGTATTTGTGCGCTTATACAGTTACGCTTGGCAAAGCCTGCTCAGACTAAATTGGTAACTGGCGTAAAAAGAGATATTCAACTATTGAAGCAAGTAGAAGCTCAAGTAGATGATGTTGTGACAATATTGGATATTTCTTTACAAAAAAATCGCACTGATTTAGATAGAATACTAAAGCAAGGCGCGTCGGTATTTTATGTTGATCATCATGAGGCAGGAGAAATTCCTCAACATGAAAGGCTGATCACTTTAATTGATACTGGGGCTAATACCTGTACAAGTTTGTTGGTTGATCAATTTTTGGATGGCAAATACAGAGCATGGGCTGTGGCTGCAGCTTATGGTGATAATCTTATTACAAGTGCGGAGCGACTTGCTTTGCATCTATCAATATCGGCTAGGCAACTTAATGAGCTTAGACGTTTAGGGGTCTGTCTGAATTATAATGCTTGTGGTAGCTTGGTCAGTGATTTACATTTTAGTCCTGATGTTTTATATAAAGAATTAGTGGCTTACGAATCACCTTTTGATTATATGGCGGCTAATAATAGCAGTTACCTCCAGCTCTTAGAAGGTTACGCAGAAGATATAGCTAAAGCGCAAACTGTAAAAGAAGAATACTGCACGGCCAGTATTGCACTTTATAGATTGCCTGATGAGGCTTGGGCAAGGCGAATTAGTGGAGTATTTGCTAATGAATTGGCTAATAAAATGCCTATTCGTGCTCATGCCCTCATTAGTTACAATTCACTTGGAGGTTATCAAATTAGTTTGCGTGCACCATTAGTTAATAAGGTTGGGGCTGATGAGTTATGTTCATTGTTTGCTACGGGTGGTGGCCGTAAAGGTGCGGCTGGAATTAATCATTTGCCTTATGAACAATTGCCTTTGTTTATTGCTGAGTTTGAAAAAAAATATTCTTAAATGCACTTAATATGATTGTTTAATCTTCCTATGAAAATAAAAAGTACAAATATAGTTTGGCATCATTCAAGCGTTTCTCGGGCAGATAGGGAGGCCTTGCATGCCCATAAAAGTGTAATTCTTTGGTTTACCGGTTTATCTGGATCTGGTAAATCAACATTAGCCCATGCGGTAGAAAATTATCTATATAGCAAGGGAATTTCGACCTATGTGCTTGATGGAGATAATGTTCGCCAAGGCCTATGTGGCGATCTTGGTTTTACTGATAGCGATCGCACTGAAAATATTAGGCGGATAGGTGAACTGGCTAAGTTAATGACTGAGGCCGGAATTATTACTTTGACGGCCTTTATTTCGCCGTTCATATCCGATCGTGATATAGCTAGGAAACTAGTCCCTTCAGGTGATTTTTTAGAAATATATTGTTCATGTCCTATTGAAACTTGTGAGCAACGTGATGTAAAAGGCTTATATAAAAAAGCTAGAGCTGGTGAAATACCATTTTTTACCGGCATTGATTCGCCTTATGAAGTACCAGAGAATCCAGAGTTAATAGTTAATACTCATGAGCAAACACTATCGGAAAGTGTTGAGCTTGTGATTAAGTTGCTAGTGCAGCGAGGATTGATAAAAATAGTTGACTAATATCCGTAACATAAATGTTTAACATATTTACTGTATACGTTTAAGCAATGTTAAAATAAAAACAGTGAATGATTTACTCACACTCCAAGGTTTAAGGAAATAATTATGATTCCCGTTATTTTATCAGGTGGTTCAGGAACGCGCCTATGGCCGCTTTCTCGCGGACAATATCCAAAACAATTTCTGCCATTAGTTTCTAATCACACTATGATTCAGGAAACATTACTCAGATTGAATGGTGTGCCAGAATTAAAAGCACCGATTGCAGTTTGTAATGAAAATCATCGTTTTATGATGGCTGAGCAATTGTTAGAAATAGGAGCAAAGCCATCTGCTATTATTCTCGAGCCAATGGGTAAAAATACCGCGCCCGCTGTAACAATGGCAGCTCTCAGCGCAACATCAGAAAAAGATGTGATACTGATTTTACCTGCAGATCATGTTATTGCCGATTTAGTTGCTTTTCATAAAGCTGTTGAACAAGCAAAAATTTTAGCTGAGCAAGGCTTTATGGTGACCTTTGGTATTGTTCCTAATCAACCGGAAACAGGCTATGGTTATATCAAAAGGGATGCCGTTCAACATGGCGCCGCTTTTGGCGTGGCTGCCTTTGTTGAAAAGCCAGATGCAGAGACTGCAAAAGAGTATGTGAATAGTGGTGATTATTACTGGAATAGTGGTATGTTTGCTTTTCAGGCTGGAACTTTTTTGAGTGAGCTGGAAAAATTTAATCCGGAGATGCTAAGTGTTTGTCGACAAGCATTAAATGCTGCAAAAGTTGATTTGGATTTTGTGCGCTTAGATAAAAAATTGTTCGGGACTTGTCCTGCTGATTCTATCGATTATGCCGTCATGGAAAAAACGGATAAAGCGGTTGTTATTCCACTGGATGCCGGTTGGAATGATGTAGGTTCATGGTCTGCTTTATGGGATGTTACCGAAAAAGATGCTCATGGTAATGCGATTAGTGGTGATGTATTGACGGTTGATAGTCATAATTCGTTTATTCATGCTCAAAGTAAATTAGTAGCGCTTATTGGAGTAAATGATTTAGTGGTTGTAGAAACGGCTGATGCAGTAATGATTGCACCAAAAGATAGGGTTCAAGAGGTCAAGCAAATTGTCGATCAATTAAAGCAGTTGGGTCGTAGTGAAGCAGACTTACATAGAAAAGCATCTCGACCTTGGGGTAATTATGATTTAGTCGATTATGGTGAGCGACATCAGACTAAACGTATAATAGTCAAGCCTGGTGCTAAACTGTCTTTGCAGCGGCATCATCATCGCGCAGAGCATTGGGTGGTTGTTAAGGGTACAGCCTTGGTTACTAAGGGGAAAGAGACATTATTAATAACTGAAAATGAATCAACCTATATTCCTTTGGGTGTTGTTCATTGTCTTGAAAATCCTGGCGTTATTCCCTTGGAAATTGTCGAAGTTCAATCAGGTAGTTATTTGGGTGAAGATGATATCGTTCGTTTTGACGATCAATATGGTCGGGCTTAGTACGATATAAAATTTCAAATTAAGATTTAAGAGCTATTTCTTATTTCTTATTAATTAAAATAATGGAAGTAGAAAATGAGCAAAAAAATTACTAAAGCTGTTTTTCCAGTGGCTGGTTTAGGTACGCGCTTTTTACCGGCAACCAAAGCTACTCCAAAGGAAATGTTACCTATTGTTGATAAGCCCTTGATTCAATATGCAGTAGAGGAAGCTGTTGCAGCAGGTATTGATACTATGATATTTGTTACTGGACGTAGTAAAAATGTCATTATGGATCATTTTGACAAGGCTTATGAGCTTGAAAAAGAATTAGAAGCAAAAAATAAGACAGAATTGTTAGCTCTGTTAAAGAGCATTGTGCCGTCTAATGTTTCTTATGTCTTTATTCGTCAAGCAGAAGCTTTAGGTTTGGGGCATGCGGTTTATTGTGCTCGCCCTGTTATTGGTGATGAGCCATTTGCCGTGATCTTGGCAGATGATATGGTCGAAGATGGTTCGCGTGGATGTATGGCGCAGATGGTTGAGCTTCATGATAAAAAACAAACATCTGTAATAGGCGTTGAACGTATTGATCCTGCACAATCGGCTAGTTATGGAATCGTTAAGATTAATGAGTTTGTAGAAAAATCAGCTCCAATAGAATTGATTGTTGAAAAGCCTAAGCCCGAAAATGCGCCATCAAATTTGGCTGTAGTAGGTCGTTATATTTTAACCCCTGCAATTTTTGAAAAGCTTGAGCACACCGAGCGTGGTGCCGGTGGAGAAATTCAATTAACCGATGCTATTGCAAGCTTATTAAAAGATGAAACCGTATTAGCTTATGAGTTTGAAGGTAAGCGTTATGATTGCGGTTCTAAGCTAGGATTTTTAATAGCAACAGTCGAACAAGCATTGCTACATAAAGACTTAAAAGATGACTTTTTAGCCTATTTAAAAGACTTTTGTAAAGAGCATAAAATCTCTTAACATTAATTTTGAATAAAAGTTGCTAAGAATATTAAGCGTAATTCAATTATCGTTGTTGATGATTAGCCCCTATAAGTTATAAGGGCTAATCATGGTTTTATTGTTGTCTGCATGGGTCTTGCTTGCAATCTGAAGCATTATCCTTTAACTTAGTCCGACATCCGTAAAGGCTAGGGGTGCTTTTCGTTTCAATAGAGCGTAAGGCTGAGAAATACCCTTTGAACCTGACCCCGGTTAATACCGGCGTAGGAAAGCCCAGACTTCCCCTGCGCCTTGTTATATTGTTATTGGAGTAAATACATGAGCGCTATTCTAAATAATGCTGCTGAGTCAACAACGGCCAGTAGTGTGAAAATTGATTCCTATCCGGCTTCAGAAAAGATTTATGTACAAGGCAGTCGCCCTGACATTCAAGTGCCTATGCGCAAGATAAACCTGTCTGATACTCCCGTGCATTTTGGTGCAGTAGAAAAGAATGGCCCGCTTTATGTTTATGATACTTCAGGTGTTTATACTGATCCTAATGTTGAAGTTGATTTAAAGAAAGGCTTAAGTGCTATTCGCTTAGCCTGGATAGAAGAACGTAATGATACTGAAGAATTAACAGGTCCAAGTTCAGAGTTTGGTCGTCAGCGTTTGGAAGATCCTGCTACGGCAAGTTTGCGTTTTGAGCATATTCGTAAGCCACGTCGCGCTAAAGCAGGCGCTAATGTATCGCAAATGCATTATGCAAGGCAGGGCATTATTACCCCGGAAATGGAATTTATCGCTATACGCGAAAATCAAAAAATGGAGGAAATGCGTGATTTATGGAAAGGTCAGCATCCAGGTGATTCTTTTGGCGCAGCGATTCCTGAAGTGATTACCGCTGAATTTGTGCGTGACGAAGTGGCTAGAGGCCGAGCAATTATTCCTTGCAACATTAATCATCCTGAATTGGAACCGATGATTATTGGTCGCAATTTCTTAGTTAAAATTAATGGTAATCTAGGTAATTCTGCAGTGACTTCATCTATCGATGAAGAAGTTGAGAAGATGCTTTGGGGTATACGCTGGGGTGGCGATACCATTATGGATTTATCAACAGGTAAAAATATTCATGAAACCCGTGAATGGATATTGCGTAATTCACCCGTACCTATTGGTACTGTGCCAATATATCAAGCCTTAGAAAAGGTTAATGGCAAAGCTGAAGATTTAACTTGGGAAATTTTTCGCGATACCTTAATTGAGCAAGCAGAGCAGGGCGTAGATTATTTTACTATTCATGCGGGTGTTCGTTTACACCATGTGCCGCTTACTGCAAAACGTATGACAGGTATTGTTTCGCGTGGTGGTTCTATCATGGCGAAATGGTGTTTGGCTCATCATACTGAAAGCTTTTTATACACACATTTTGAAGAAATCTGTGAAATCATGAAAGCCTATGATGTTTCATTTTCATTAGGTGATGGCTTGCGTCCTGGATCTATTTATGACGCTAATGATGCTGCACAGTTTGGTGAACTAGAAACTTTAGGTGAGTTAACAAAAATTGCTTGGAAACATGACATCCAAACCATGATTGAGGGCCCTGGTCATGTACCGTTGCACATGATTAAAGTCAATATGGAAAAGCAGTTGGAGGAATGTGGTGAAGCGCCTTTCTATACCTTAGGTCCTTTAACGACCGATATAGCTCCTGGTTATGATCATATTACTTCTGCTATTGGTGCGGCCAATATCGGTTGGTATGGTTGCGCCATGTTGTGCTATGTTACCCAAAAAGAGCATTTAGGCTTACCAAACAAGCAAGACGTGCGCGAAGGTATTGTTACCTATAAAATTGCGGCTCATGCTGCTGATTTAGCGAAAGGTCATCCTGGCGCACAAGCTCGTGATAACGCCATGTCTAAAGCCCGCTTTGAATTCCGTTGGGAAGATCAATTTAATATCGGTCTTGATCCTGAAAAAGCTCGTGAATTTCATGATGAAACTTTACCCAAAGATTCAGCTAAAGTGGCGCACTTTTGTTCTATGTGCGGCCCTCATTTCTGTTCTATGAAAATTAGTCAGGATGTGCGTGATTACGCGACAGCAAAGGGTATTAAAGATGAAAATGAAGCGTTGAAGCAAGGGATGGATGAGAAGTCCAAGCAATTCCTCGAAGAAGGCGCTGATATTTATCATAAGGTTTAACAATCGGCTACTAGTTTAATGCGCGACAGTTTGGCTTAAGCTCTCTTTTAGTTCATAGGTATCTACACAAATAATTGTTAGCATTCCCACGCGCGAACGATAACATTGTGGTGAAGATCGTAGGGGCGTATTGCATACGCCCCTACGGTGTTTTTTTATCGTTTCCACGCCGATAAGAAACTTGTGTAGATACCTATGTTTTTTTTAATACAGGCTAAAGGCTAAAGGCTAAAGGCTAAAGGCTAAAGGCTAAAGGCGAAAGGCGAAAGGCGAAAGGCTAAAGGCGAAAGGCGAAAGGCGAAAGGCTAAAGGGGAAGAGTTAAGTCTAGCTCTGCGCCTTAAGTTGTTTGACTTTAAGCCTTAATCTTTCTCCGCGATTATGTGGTAAGTATTACCTTTTATATAGCTGTTAATCACATTAAAGTGATTGCTTTCAAATTGTGCCTTAGTTGTTTCTGGGTCACAGGTTCTAGCTAAAATGCCTTTCTTAAAACAGAAGCGGTTGACTCGTGTGGCAATGGCGCGTCTCAAACAACCTCCTCGTGGCGCAAGTAAAACATCAGCATAAAGATGAGCTTTCGGTTTCATAACTCTATTCAGTTCTTTAAGCACTTTGTCAGGGTCAGGAAAGGCATGAAAGGAATGAGCAATATTGACTGAATCGAAATAGGCATCAGGATAGTTGATATTGCCTAGGTCTGCCTGAACTAACTTTACGCTTTTGTTGCTTTTGAATAATATTTGGGCACCCTGGAGCATGCGTTCAGCGTAGTCTATACCTATAATTTCTTCAGGTAGTTTGCCACCTAGTATTTTCTTAGTGAGTAGAGTTAATGCTAGAAAAGTTCCAGAACCTATAGCGGCTTCTAGGTGTTTATTACCCAGGTTTTTGGCAAAAAATGCTAAGTGAGTCCAAATCATTACCTGATAAGTACCCATTAAAATAAAAAAACCTCGTATGTCATACCACCAAGAAGGGTCACGATAGGCATCAGCGCCTTTTGATTGAGCGATAGAGTTGTTAGGGTTTTGCGATTCAAGTGTCATTAGGGCTCCTTATGATGTGCTACAAGCTTATAGTGATGCTATTGCGTTCTTAAATACCTAGTCGCTTTCGAGCCATAAAAAATTTTAATTGCTGTAACAGGTTTTTGTTCCCTCTCCATAAATAACCATTTTTTAATCGATTCAATCGAGCATCATAACAAGTGTAGTGAGGGACTGATTTAAGTTCTTTAGGATGTAATAAAGCTAAGATCGCCTTGCTAATAACGATACCTGTTGCCAATTTACAGCCACTTGAGATGCTAGGTGCTTTGCGGCTATCAAGATCGAAAGCGGCAGGCAGTATATATTTGAGATGAAAGCCGGCTGGTGCTGCAGCCAAAGCCATTTTCAAAGCCTGCAGGCCTAAATCATCTTTGTAATTAATATTAAAGTAGTCGTCAAAACTCATGCCTTCTGGTTTAAATACTAAAACACCAACACCAAAGCCCATGGGTACGCCAAAGATGACCGGTATATTTCGTTTCATGCAGGTGTTAATGAGTAATCGGTGTATCTTGATTTCAAAAAACTCAACGGCATCAATAAAAACATCGACTCCAGTTAAGAAATCATCAACATTTTGATCATTGATGCCTTCCTCGTAGGTTTTTAGTTGGGCATCTGGATTAATATCTAAAGCAAGCTTAATCATAACATCCAGTTTTTTAACACCCACCGTTGACATGGTGGCACCATACTGACGATTAAAGTTAGCCATTTCAAATGAGTCAAAGTCTGATAGCTTAAAATGCCCTATGCCTGCACGTAATAAAGTAATTAAGTAATCACCTCCTACGCCACCCATACCAGCAATTGCAAAGGTCGCATTTTTTAAGTGGGCTTGATCGGTGGCGCTAGTGATGCCATGGTTTCTGGAAAAAGCTAGGTCATAATCAAAAGTTGGCATGTTACAGTCCTATTGATGGATGAAATAAAGAGATGTTTATACGACGTCTTAGCTATCGTCTAATTTTGATTCTTTTAAATACCGCTCACGGTAATACTGATTGATCTCTTCAGGATTATGTTGGTAGGCTAGAAACTCATCACGCCAGCTTTTTGCCTTCTCACAATGTGGATGGCATTGGTTTTGGATGGGACAATAGCGGCGTTCAATTTCATTAGTTATGGCTAAGGCCCATTGCAATGAACCATTTGCCCACTCACAATATTCGCACCAGACTTTATCGGCAAAGCGTAAGTGGTTCAATCGATGGCGATCAAAATTAAAATAAGGTTTAGAGTCAATGCGTTTTTGTCGTCGTATCCAAAAGTACACAACATTAAAAAATATGAGAAACAAATACAAAGGCAATAGCGCACAAGCAAACAATAGAATAAGAAACATGCCCAACAAAGGTCCTATAGCTCCTAAACGTTGCTTATGAATTTTATTCAATTGACGAATACATTGATCAATATTGGTTGTTTTTTTAGATGTTGATGTGTCCACGCCGACTATCCTGAATAATATATAACGAATATTTCTGATTTTATTAATGGATATTAAGCGCTACTTTTACTGGCGAGTTGTTGGATTTCGGTACCCATTACTCGTGTACATAAGTTGCGACATATATTCATTAATATCTTATTGGCAAGAGTATGATCGTATTTTAATAAGCGCGACAAGGAGGCTTCATCAAGGCTTAATAATTTAACATTTTCAGTCGCAGCAATAATGTCGGCAGTCCTTGGTACATGTAAGAAAAAAGAAATTTCTCCAATAACATCACCAGGATAAATAACAGCTTGTAATTGACCGTCACGTAATATTTCTAATATGCCTGAGAGCAAAATAAACATGGTTTTTGCAGCATTATCTTTCTGAATAATATGAGTGCCTTTTTTGCATTCAATGATATGGCTTTTCTCTAACATGCGTTCAATTTCGTCTTGATCTAGGGCACTGAAAATTTTAGCTTCAGTGGTTACCAATGGATCGGCGCTGTCATAAATTTGTTTAAGAAAATCTGCTTTACCTAAAGTTGTTTGGCTGACTATACTTGGATGTTGAGCAATTGTGTTTTGCAATACGCTTACAAAGCGGCAATGGCTAAAATCTTCTTCTCTAGTTAACATATAAAATGGTGACCCCACGCGTTGTAGATGTTCATAATCACCGGTGATTAAAACCATCGGAATCACAAGGCCAATCCCTGGGTAAGAATAGGTTTGAGTAAAAGGTCTAAAGCCCAGTTTTAAGTATGAATTAAGGTGGTGTGGTTCGCAATTCAGTAACACCGCTTCTATATGATGATCAAGTACAAAATGCATAACTTCTTTATACATACGTAAAGTTGCACTCCCGCCTCGATAATGTTTATCCACCATCAGTCGCTCAACAATACAAATCTGTTGTTGTTCCAGTTTGTCTAAAAAAGGCGATAAATGATAGGCATCAATCATTAGGGGTGGAAAATCTTTATCTCGTCCCCAAAACAATCTTAGCGTACCAATGGCTGCGCCATCTTTTACGGCAATGACAGCTCTAGCATAGTCATCATACTCATCTTTTAATTCTTTAAGCTCATGGTCGCCCATGTCTTTAAAGCGTCCCATATATTCAACGTATACTTTATAGCGTAATTGATAGGAGGCTTTTAATTCTTGTTCTGTTGCCGAAAATCTGACACCGTCTTGCATATTACACCTGCTTGATCGAACTGATGCTACTTCACCCTAAGGAGATATGAGCTAAGTAGCAACAGTTGTTCAAATAAATAAGGTCGCCAAGTTTCACTTAAACTATGTGAAAAGGGTTAACACAAGAGCTGATTAACTTGATAGCGCCATACCCTTTCCAATACAAAACTAAGCGCGTATTGATGAATTAGATTGTTTTTTACGTCTAATAGCACCTAAGCCGAGTAAGCCTAAGCCTACTAAAGCAAGGCTGGTTGGTTCTGGTACGCTTGCATTGCTAAATATAATGTCGGCAGAGCCGTTGTTTGAAAAAGTATTGCTTCCAGTGACTGGGTCTGTGCTTTTAAAAGTCAAGGTATTATATTGCCCAGATTGTAATGATAAATTGTAAAATGGGCTTGGATCGACGAAATAGTTATTAGTAGCCGTTGATATTAAGCTTAGAGTGGTACCTAAAGCAAAAGAGCCTTGGCCAAAAACGGTGCCGCCTCCTAGTGCCGAGCCGTAATAGGGGGGCCAAGCAAGTTCTTGTCCGGTACCTATCAGTGTAGTGCCAGTTGATCCGGTAAATGTTGGTGTAAATACGCTACTCCCATTAACGGGTAAGATTCCTACGTTCATTCCTGTGGCTCCACTAGTATAGTAAATGCTAAGAGCTGAGCTTTGAGTGCTAGTGCCATCTGGATGGAATGTTGTTGTTCCTGCAACAGTAGAAAAAGTGCCATTAAATTGGTCTGTTAACCACAGACCTATTGGTAGTGTATAACTGTTACCAAGTCCGATATCAAAGAGTTGTCCAGCGTTCCAAAGGATTGACGCATTAAAAGTGCCGTTGGTATTTAAGGTAACTATTTCATTGTAACCACCTACCAATTTGTCTCCAGTTAGGTCGCCGACGGTCGATGGGCTTTCCCCTGAAACACCTGTGTTTGTAGGGTTTATTGTGAATGTAGGGTAGGCCATGGTGGTTGTGCTAGTGATAGTCAGAGTTGCTGCTAATGCTAGTGATAGCAACGATTTATTAAAGTTATTCATAGATTTCTCCAAAAGTAATCAACTCGTTAACAGACATAGCATCTGTCTTAGGGTTAGAAGGTAGGTCAATTTAAAACTGCCGGTGAATTTGGTGGTAAGGACGCCGGGGTACAAATACTGTACATTGTGTTTAAAGCACAATTTATGCCAGATATAATAAAAACTAATAGTTACAGTTGATTGGATTAATCTGTTTGAGATAAAGACTAAGCTTAGGTTATTGATTGTCAGAGTTGTAAAAAAAATAGACACTTTTGACGTTAGTATTGATTCAAAAGTGCTAACAATTATCAGTGTTTTATATTGCTTGATGGCCTTAAAAGTCTATGTTTTAAGAGATTTAACAACGGATGATGAGGTTACGATTTTGATTTTTATGGTTAGATAGGATTGTTTTTTGTGAAAAACTAGAATGATAGATCAGATTGGCGTGTAAAAATTTCTGACGCTATTGGGCTGATTCTTTAGAAATCGATTGATGTTAATCTTCTACTTTTAAATAGCTTAACAATTTAAGTTGAGACACAATAATAAACGAATATTTTTGACTCTTTTTAGGTGGGGTTTAATCGGCAGCTTAGCATAATAATATTTATGCTTATTTACGAGGTATTGAAAGCGTTTAGGTAGTTGGCTTTTGTGGTACTAAGTCTGAGCAATCCATGCCGAGATTATTGGTTCTAATATATGTTCCAATCAATGCTAGAGTTCAATAATAATCAATTTGTAGCTTTGTTGTTAAGTGGGAGCGACTTTATTTTCATGTATTTCGCTCCCACTGTAAGCTATATCTTCAAGTTTTTAGTTGAAAGTTGTGCCAGGAGTAGCAGGTAAAACTGGCATTTTTTGTTTAGGGAATTCACCTGTTAAGCTATTCAAAAAAGCCACGATATCAGCAACTTGCTCTTTACTTAAATCTTTATCCAGTTGCAGTTTTCCCATAATGAGTACCGCTTCATCTAAAGTTTTAACAGCACCGTTATGAAAATAAGGAGCAGTTAAAGCAATATTGCGTAAAGTCGGGACTTTCCATACATGTTCGTCTTCGGCTTTTTTGGTCACTTCTGCTAGTCCTTTATCATTTTTAAAATGATATTTGGCAGCAAAATAAGGATTGCTATGCATAGGGAAAGGTTGGAACATGCCTGGGCCATTAAATGCTGGACCACTATGGCAACTAGTACAGCCCAACTCTTGCACACTATTCATTCCGCGCACTTGTTGTTCTGTCAAAGCAGATTTATCGCCTGCGACATATTTATCATAAGGGCTGTGAGGAGTGATTAAGGTTCTTTCATAAGCGGCAATAGCTTTAGTCGCGTTGTCTTTAGAAATAGAATCCTTGCCAAATGCGAGTTCAAAAGCTTTAGCGTAACCATCGATGCTTTTTAAGCGGGCAACGACTTCATCCCAACTTTTCATACCCATTTCAATAGGATTGGTAACTGGACCTGCTGCTTGCGCTTCAAGGCTAGCAGCTCTGCCGTCCCAAAACTGAACTGCATTAAAAGCTGAATTCCAAACGGTAGGTGCGCTGCGACCACCGGTTTGACCATTTACGCCCATAGAGTTAGGACGATTGTCTTCGCCACCTAACATAGTATTGTGGCAAGAGGCGCAAGAGACAGTGCCAGTAGAAGAAAGGCGAGGGTCATGATATAGCATTTTGCCTAGTTCAACTTTTTCTTCTGTCGTTGGGTTGTCAGCAGGAGCGGGTGCTGAAGTGGGTAATGTTTCCCAAGCCGTCGCTACGGAAATAGAACCTATTAGGGTTAGCGCTGTTACCAGTGCACGAATTTTAAACATACTATCCTCCAAATATTATTTTATGTGTGATCAGTTTGAGGCCGATTTTTGTTCTGTGTAGCCTAATTATCGTCCGGTTAACTTATATACCGCTTTGAATTGTAAAATATAAAGCTAACAAGATACAATTAAATTACTATACTGACACTAGATAAGTTATTTTTTAGCTAAAAATGAACTGGTTCCATGTAAATTTGGTGCTCTTATGCAGTGGATTTAATGTTTATTTTTAGGGGGGGGAATACATTCGCCTAGTTTTAACATGCGAATGTACGCGGCGAATGAATTCTCCCCTACAAGATCACAATCTTCGTATCAAGGCTATCATTAGACTAGGCATTATAATATTTCGATTTTGATTGAAAATAATATTTATTGATCAATAAGCATAAATAATGAAATGATAAACAATAGTCCCACTCATTATGTCGATTTTATTAAACTGCTTCAGTTATGATGCTTCGAATAAAATGTTTTTTTGTGTTGCTACTGCTTATGATTTTAGATACGGCCCCCGTTCCAGTGGTCGGTTTTATTGCCATGTATGTATTATTAGCGAGACCTTTATGGTTTAAAAACCTTGTTGATAAGCTTTATGCGGCAAAAGTTTAACGCCAGCTTGGCAGCCAACAGCTAAGGTCTTTTAAATCTCTCCAATCAAGTTCATATTGGTTGTGGTTAATGACTGCTTCTAATAGGCAGGCGATGATTTGTTCTTGCTCATTTCTAATGACTTCAGTGACTATAAAGTGCTTTTCTTTATGTTTTGGATTTACCGAGGTCCATTTGCTGAGTATTAGTTTTTCAGGATTAATCTGCGTGTAGACAAGCTTATTCATGATGTGAGCTAATTTCTGTTAAGGCTGATAAAAGTTCAGAATATTCAAAATGAAAATTTTCAGCTAATAAGCGTTCAGGTAGCACTCGCTGACTTGCTAAAACTAAATCTGACCTTTCACCTAAGAGCATTTTTAATAGCCATGCGGGTGCCGGTAATAAAGCAGGTCGCTTTAAATGCTTGGACAAAATTTTTGTAAAATCACTATTGGTCACTGGATAAGGTGCTGTTGCATTGTAAGCGCCTTGCATAGACTTATTGTTGATCATGAGTTTTGCGATATTGATCCAATCAGCTCTGTGTATCCATGACATCCATTGCTGGCCATTACCCAGAATTCCACCCAATCCTAACTTAAAAGGAACTTGCATACGATGCAATAAGCCTCCGTCATGGGCTAATACTAACCCCGTTCTAATCAGGCAAACTCTGACGCCAAATTTTTCTGCTTGAAGCGCGGCGCTTTCCCAGTCGGCACATAAGTGCTGTGAAAAATCAGCTTTTACGGGCGATGATTCGTTTAATTTCTGATTGCCTTGATCGCCATAATAGCCAATCGCAGAGCTACTGATTAATAATTCGGGTTTAATGGTGGCTTGTTCTATGTAAGTTATTAATTGTTCGGTGAGCTTAATTCTGCTGTCTCTGATTACTTGTTTTCGGGCATCGCTCCAGTGATGATCAAAAATGGCTGCGCCAGCAAGATTAATAATGATTTCAAAGTTATGGTCTGGCCTCAACAGATCGATATTCGATAATGCTGTAACTTCATTGCTGAATATTTTATTGATGGTGTCAGGTGTGCGGCTTAAGACCGTTATTTTATGACTCTCTTTTTGTAGATTCTTGATTAAGGTGCGGCCAATAAAGCCGGTACCGCCAGTAATTAATATATTCATTGCGTGTTCCTCTAGTAGTAAATGATTTCCAGAAAAAATATTGTACATGTTTTGTCCAATTATTATTTGACAAAATCAACTTTGGCGAGTAATTTATTAACACAGTCGTTAGGACAAAACCTTTTTAAGATTTTTAAAGTTCATCAATTATATTGACGAAAAGTGAATTGACTAAATGTCCTCCTCTATAAGTCCTCCCGCTCAGTAATTGGGAGGGCTTTTTTTTATAAAGTTATTTCTCATTAAATTAAGCACTTAAATAGACTTTTCCAAGAATCTACATCCAGACTAAGTGGTTGTAGTGTTATCCCTATAATTCCTCCTTATTTACCCCTGTCTAAAAGTAAGTTTTTAATCTTTTTTACGGCTCTATGTGATCCTACTGGCTAGCGTTCAAATAAAATCGACTCATTGGTGAAACTTTTGTTTACCATTTCATTATTTATGTTTATTGATTCATTAATATTATCTATTATCAAAAACGCTATATGATAATACCTTGCATGATGTAAGCCTTGATAGGTGGATCATTATCTTGTAGGGGCGAATTCATTCGCCAAGTATTTAATCCTTTTTGTAGTTGGCGAATGAATTCGCCCCTACAATAAAACATTGTTACTCTTCATAAGAGTTCACAATGATTACTCGCTACGATTCACATAGAGCCTTTTTTATTTGGCTGTATAACTCGGTTGTTTGTTAAGTATTTTAGTTCTTACTGATTGTTCAGGTTTAATATTAATCGGGTTATTTGATGTGTATGCCTAGGTCAATTTAGATAGAATAGATAATTAATTATGGATTAAGGCTAATCAATAAAATTTGTGTGTATCCTAAGAATCTATAAACCTAGGGAGTTACCTATCTTTTAGTTTGTTTAGCGATGTGCTTTTATGGATAATGTAAACACGAATTGATGATTTAAAAGTTGATTTAATCGTTTCAATACAAGGCAGGGGATTATGACAGAATTAATGAGTAAAGGAATTGAGCTAATGTTGGCAGGAATGACTATAGTATTCCTGTTTTTGACTATGTTAGTGGTTGCCATTAATATGATGTCATCGTTGATAGAAAGATTTTTTCCAGAAACGCCAAACATAGCTGGAACAGCAGCGACCTCATCGAGTGGCATTGATAAAAATATTATTGCTGCAATTACTGCAGCCGTGCATCAGCATCGTAATAAACAACAATAAAAGCACTGATTACTGATTTACATACCGAATGTTTATGGTTATCTTGGTTTTAAATAACCCTTAAAGATTAAGAAAATACTGTTTTGGTGCTAGTAATAGTGCCGTGACAACATTATGAAAATGCCTTAATCAAGCTTTTATTATAGAATGAATGTGAACGACTCAAAAGGTCAATAGATTAAACACCTTTATAAGGTTATCGGAGAACTAGTAACAATGGCCCAAGATAAAAAAAAGCCCCTAAGCATTACTGAAGTTGTTTTACGTGATGCACATCAATCCATCTTAGCCACTCGTTTACGCATAGAAGATATGCTCCCAATCTGTGGAAAAATAGATCAAATAGGTTATTGGTCTATCGAATCATGGGGTGGAGCGACGTTTGATGCTTGTATCCGTTATTTAGGTGAAGATCCCTGGGAAAGATTGCGTTTATTAAAAACCGCCATGCCTAATACGCCTCAACAAATGTTGTTAAGAGGCCAGAACCTTTTAGGATATCGGCATTATGCTGATGATGTCGTTGATAAATTTGTAGAGCGTAGTGCTGTTAATGGTATTGATGTCTTTAGGATTTTTGATGCCATGAATGATATGCGTAATATTGAACATGCTGTTAAAGCGGTGTTGAATACTGATGCGCATGCTCAAGGTACAATTTCTTACACCACAAGCCCAGTCCATACTCTTAATGTTTGGGTGGATTTAGGTAAGCAGATTGAAGATATGGGTGCTCATTCAATTTGTATTAAAGACATGGCAGGTTTATTAAAGCCTTATGATGCTTATGAATTAGTGAGTCGTCTAAAGAAAAGTACAAAAATCCCCATTCATCTTCATTGTCATGCCACTACTGGTTTAAGTGTTGCCACGTTGATTAAAGCGGCTGAAGCAGGTATCGATAACGTTGATACCGCTATTTCTTCCATGAGTATGACTTATGGTCATAGTGCTACTGAGACTATCGTTGCTAGTCTTGAAGGTACGGGTCGTTCTACTGGTTTGGATTTGGCTAAATTAGAGGAAATTGCGCATTATTTCAGAGATATTCGTAAAAAGTATGCTCAATATGAAGGCAGCCTAAAAGGTGTTGATGGACGTATTTTAATTTCTCAAGTGCCTGGTGGCATGTTGACCAACATGGAAAGTCAATTAAAAGAGCAAGGGGCTGCAGATAAGTTTGATGAAGTGATGCATGAAATCCCTCGTGTGCGTGAAGATTTAGGCTTCATTCCTCTCGTAACGCCTACTTCACAAATCGTAGGTACCCAAGCCGTGATGAATGTCTTGAACGGTGAGCGCTATAAAACTATAACCAAAGAAACAGCGGGGGTGTTAAAGGGTGAATATGGGGCAACTCCCGCACCGGTTAACAAACAATTGCAAGATAGAGTGCTAGATGGTGCGAAAGCAATAACTTGTAGGCCAGCGGATTTAATCGAACCAGAAATGGATAAGTTGATTACTGAAGTCAAAGAAAAAGCCTTGTCTGAAAATGTAAAGCTATCTAATGATATTGAAGAAGATGCTTTAATTAACGGCATGTTTGCTCAAGTCGGCTGGAAATTCTTAGTTAATCGTGGAAATGCTTCTGCTTTTGAAGCTGCGCCAGATGTTGCTGCCATTAGTTCAGAAGCGCCTGTTAAACCCTCAGCGGTTAACTCTGCTACACAAGCCTATATTGTTAACGTCGATGGTAGAAACTTTAATGTCATTGTCGGTCCTCCTGGTACTCCATTAGCTATAAAGCCTACAGTTACTGAAAATACTGTTATAGAGCCAATCGTTTCGTCAGGTGCTGAAGTTTATGCGCCAATGGCAGGCAATATCCTTAAAATTCTTGTTGAAGTGGGTAGCACTGTAGCAGAAGGTGATGTGGTTGTTATTATGGAAGCCATGAAAATGGAAACAGAAGTTAGATCTAAATTTAGCGGCATAGTGAGTGCAGTTCATATCAAGGAAGGCGGCGCTGTCGCTGGTGGTAACGCCTTGGTTTCTTTATAGCTCAAAATGTTGCATTAAGAGAAATATTATGGAAAATTTGACGGCACTCTGGCAAAGCACTGGTCTGTATAATTTTACGAGTGGCCAGGCATTTATGATGTTGGTTGGCTTTTTGTTATTGTTTTTGGCAATTAAAAAAGGCTTCGAGCCACTTTTATTACTACCCATAGGTTTTGGAGCCATACTCAGTAATATACCTGTGGCAGGTATAGCTGAAGAGGGTGGTTTATTGTCTTACCTTTATTTTGGAATTAAAGCCGGTATATTCCCTCTACTCATTTTTATGGGTGTTGGGGCAATGACTGATTTTGGTCCTATGTTGGCCAATCCTAAAACTTTATTATTAGGAGCGGCCGCGCAATTTGGTATATTTGCTTCTTTGCTAGGCGCGTTAGCCCTTAACGTGGTGCCAGGACTAGAATTTAGTTTGAAAGATGCTGCCGCTATTGGCATTATTGGAGGAGCTGATGGCCCTACTGCTATTTATGTCGCTTCAAAATTAGCACCTGATTTATTGGGCGCTATCGCTGTTGCAGCTTATTCATACATGGCCTTAGTTCCTCTAATTCAGCCTCCGATTATGCGTGCCTTAACTACAGAAGATGAACGCAAAATTGAAATGAAGCAAATGCGTGTGGTTAGCAAAACTGAAAAGATTGTTTTTCCATTAATGTTGCTCGTGTTATCTATACTTTTACTACCTTCTGCTACGCCCTTAATAGGTATGTTTGCCTTAGGTAATTTAATGAATGCCTGTGGCGTTGTAGAGCGTTTAAGTCAAACGGCTCAAAACGAGCTGATTAATATAGTGACTATATTTTTAGGCTTAGCTGTGGGTTCTAAGCTCAGCGCAGCCGCATTTTTACAATTACAAACCTTGGGTATTTTAGCCTTAGGTGCTGTCGCTTTTGCCATCGGTACCGCTTCTGGGGTTATTATGGCAAAAATTATGAATAGATTTAGTGATACGCCCATTAATCCATTGATTGGCGCGGCTGGTGTGTCTGCAGTACCTATGGCGGCTAGAGTTGCCAATAAGCTAGGTTTAGAAAGTAATCCGCATAACTTCTTATTAATGCATGCAATGGGACCTAATGTTGCGGGTGTTATTGGGTCTGCGGTTGCTGCCGGTGTCTTGTTAAGTTTGGTTAAATAAATCAGCTATCAGTCCGTAGCCTCGATGAAGCAACGCGGAATCGAGTATTTACTGAGCTCCGATTTGCTCGATTCCACTGCGTTTCATCGAGGCTACTTGATGCCCACAGTTAAGTTTTTGTAGGGTGGATAAGCGCCAGAGACTGTGAAAGTATTGTGATTTTAGCTTCCCCCTTTGTAAAAGGGGGGCTGAGGGGATTTTTTGTGTTATAGGCTAATAATATTTAATGATTATTTTTAATAGCCCAAATCTGCCTTAACCCCTCTTTGCTAAAGAGCATAGGTATCTACAAAAATAATTGTTAGCATTCCCACGCAGAACGATAACATTGTGGTGAAGATCGTAGGGGCGTATTGCATACGCCCTTATAAAATAAGCTCTATAACATTGGACTTTCGATATTGGGCGTATGCAATACAACCCAACGGTGATTTTTATCGTTTCCACGCCGATAAGAAACTTGTGAAGATACCTACGGCTAAAGAGGGGGAAAAAAGAATACTTTCACAGTCTTTATCGCTTATCCATCCTACACTTCAGCACTTTATTTAAAACTGATCTAGATAGCTATACCTATACCACTAAAGCCTTAAGCTTATAAAGTAAATCTAAGGCTTGTTTTGGGCTAAGATCATCTGGTAGCGTTTCTTCTAGCAAAGTAACGGCAGGGTGATCTTCTGGCGATGAAAATAAGTCCAGTTGCTTTACGTCAGTTGCACTTTGTTGTTCTTTATAAGCATGATCTTCTAAATGCCGTAATTTAGTTTTTGCTTTTTCAATGACTGATTTAGGTACACCCGCTAAAGCGGCGACTTGCAAGCCATAACTTTGATTGGCAGGGCCGTCTTTAACGGCATGTAAAAAGATGATTTTGTCTCCGTGTTCCATCGCATCCAAATGTACGTTATAGATGATATCTTGTTCATCGGCTAGCGTAGTGAGTTCAAAATAATGAGTAGCAAACAGAGTAAAGGCTTTGGTTTTTTTAGCCAAATGATCTGCACAAGCCCACGCTAAAGATAAGCCATCAAAAGTACTGGTACCTCGGCCTATTTCATCCATGAGTATCAAGCTTTTTTCTGTGGCATTATGCAAGATATTAGCTGTTTCTGACATTTCCACCATAAAAGTAGAGCGCCCACTTGATAAATCATCTGAAGCGCCTATGCGGGTATATATTTTATCGATAGGCCCGCAGATTAATTGTTTAGCTGGCACATAGCTGCCAATGTGAGCGATTAACACAATGAGTGCAGCTTGGCGCATATAGGTTGATTTACCGCCCATATTGGGGCCTGTAACGACTAACATTCTGCGTTGATCTGTAAAAAGTAAATCATTAGGCACAAAAGGAATGTCAGAGACCTGTTCAATGACCAAATGGCGTCCACCCTCAATATTTATGCCAGGCTCATTTGTCAAAGTAGGCGCAGATAAATTTAGAGTCACTGCACGTTCGGCAAAAGTATTAATAACATCTAGTTCCGCAAGAGCCGCTGCACACTGTTGTAATGGGATTAAGTCCGCAGCGATAATGTTAAGTAATTCTTCGTAAAGAAATTTCTCAAAAGACAAGGCTTTATCTTTTGCGCTAAGCACCTTGTCTTCAAAGCTTTTTAATTCTTCAGTAATATAACGTTCTGCACCTTTTAGCGTTTGTTTGCGCGTGTAATGTAGCGGTATTTTATCGGCGTGTAAGTGTGATATTTCAATGTAATAACCATGGACACGATTATAGTTAACTTTAAGCGTACTAATGCCGGTAGCCGCTTTCTCCCTGTTTTCCATGTCAATCAGGAACTGATCAGCGTTTTGGCTTAAGTTTCTTAGCTCATCTAAATCTTGATGGTAGCCTGGAGCAATAACACCCCCATCGCGAATAAGCACGGGTGGATTATCAATTAAAGCTTTTTGTAGCAAACCTAAAATTTCAGGATGTTCGTCTATTTGCTGGGCAATATGAGTCAGTTGCGAATTATCGCTAGTTGCCAAACTTTGTTGTAATTCGGGTAACACTGCCAAGGTTGAACGTAGCACTAATAAGTCACGAGGACGCGCTGATTTTAAGGCGATACGTGAACTGATGCGTTCAATATCACCTACTCGACGTAATTGGTTTTGTAGGGCTTGATAGAGACTATCTTTTAGTAAATTTTCGATACAGGCGTAACGATCATTGAGGCACTGAACATCACGTAATGGTCGATTGATCCAGCGTCTTAGGCAGCGACTGCCCATCGCTGTGGAGGTTTTATCCAAAACACCAAACAATGTGTATTGTAATTGCCCCGAAGGATGATAATCCAATTCAAGATTTCGTCGACTGGAGGCGTCAAGTATAATGCTGTCGTCAGTATTTTCAGTACAAATGCCTTGGATATGGGGCAGGGCAGTCTGCTGGGTTTCTTTAACATAGAGCAATAATGCCCCAGCTGCAGAGATAGCGCTAGTTAAGTTTTCACAACCAAAACCCTTTAAGTCTAAAGTATTAAATTGTTGTAATATGCGTTGTCTAGCGCTTTCTAAATCAAAATGCCAAGGTAAGCGACGGCATAAACCGCTGCGTGATTGTAAGCTGGCGGGTAATTGCCAGTCTTCACTAAAAAGTAGTTCGGCTGGATTTAAGCGGCCTAATTCACTCAATAATTGATCTTTTGAATCGACTTGTTGCAAAATAAAACGGCCACTGGTTAAATCTAAACTGGCAATGCCGTATTGTTGGTCATTATTGGCTACTGAACTGATTGCAACGAGTAAATTATCTTTTCGATCATCCAATAAGGCTTCATCGGTAACTGTACCAGGTGTTACTATGCGAACGACTTTACGTTCGACTGGTCCTTTAGTGGTCGCAGGATTTCCAATTTGTTCACATATAGCAACTGAGACGCCTTTTTTTAATAACTTAGCTAAATAACCTTCAGCTGAGTGATAGGGGATGCCTGCCATGGGAATAGGTAAGCCTGCTGATTGACCTCGGCTGGTTAAAGTAATATCGAGTAATTGAGATGCTTGCTTGGCATCGTCAAAGAATAGTTCATAAAAATCGCCCATACGATAAAATAATAAGGTATCGGGGTGATCCGCTTTGATACGCAAATATTGCTGCATCATCGGGGTGTTTGGGGCATGTGATGTTTGTTTTATTGTCATTATGCTATTTTAGCCGAAGTTAACGAAGGTCACATCATGGATCATGAAATTTTTACACTAGCTCAAATTGTTGGGCACGCATTGCAAACACAACAAAAGAAGCTGGTAACTGCTGAATCTTGCACAGGGGGCTGGATTTCGCAAGCATTAACCGATGTGTCTGGAAGTTCACTTTGGTTTGATAGAGGCTTTGTAACCTACAGTAACGCTGCAAAAATACAAATGCTTGGAGTAAATCCTCTAACATTAGAGCTTTATGGGGCAGTGAGTGCTGAAACGGTATCGGAAATGGTTACAGGAGCTTTGATTCATAGTGATGCTGATTTTGCGTTAGCAGTAACAGGTATCGCAGGGCCTAGCGGAGGAACGAAGCAAAAACCAGTCGGTACAGTATTTGTTGCTTGGACAAGTAGGCTTAATGGTTATAAAGTGCTACAAGAAAATCTTAGCGGTGATAGACAAGAAATTAGACGCCAAACCGTAGTGATAGCTCTTAAAGGCTTGGCGGATTCAATTAAAGCTTAAAAGCCAAATTCTGATTCATCAAAATCATCAAATTGCTCTTTTAAACGCTTTTTTTCCCAATAGATTTCAATTTTTCGGCGGGCGTCTCTTTTAACGTCAACTTCTTCTAAGCTTTCAGTTAAAGAAGCAAATTCACCGCCTTCAAAAATGTCTTCATCTCCAGTTTCTGGATTGTGAGTAGTGTCTGCTTTAGAAGATGCTTTAGACATTTGTATAGCCTCGATCGATTTAACAATATAAAGATAATATTAAAATCGTAACAAAGTCACATGTAAAGTAAAAAATAACAGTTCGGGTAATTAAATGATGAGTTGTGGGGGAAATTCTTTTATCGGTTTTAAATAATAGAAAATATTTATCGTTGCCATACTCCGCGTGGGAATGATTAGATATTTGTCCGGGTGCGATAAAATCGTTAGTTATATTAAAACCTCCAGTCCTCTTTCTTGCGAGTCTAGTCATCTGCATATTTAAAATTGAATTATCGTTACATTTTACAACTAAGGGAGTACGAAGATCTTTGGGTTACGATTGACAAGAATAAAAGGGTCGCATCCCAATGTCATTAAGTTAAGGATTTGTAGGGGCGACACATTCGCCCAGTATCCTTGATGACTGAGTTACTGGGCAACAAATTCGCCCCTACAGATTATTTGCTTTTCCCCAGCCCTTAACTTAATGACATTGGGTCGCATCCGATTGTTTTGACACATGATCCCATATCTAGGGGATCTTTTCATGATGGTTGTAATAACTGGGGTCAGAGTAAAGTTATATTTACAATGGCATTAGGCCTGATTCGATTATTTTTTGGTTTTCATTGGAATGATGTGATGTCTAGTGAATGACATGCTCTAGTTTTGGGGCTTCTTGTGTGTCGTGGTATTATGTCATTAACAATAATATCCATTCCAGTTATAGCCATTCATGATTAGCAAATATTTCAATCCCTATACTGACTTTGGCTTCAAAAAGCTTTTTGGTGAAGAAGGTAGCAAAGACTTATTGATTGATTTCCTTAATCAGCTCTTGCCGACTCATCACCAAATTGCACAGCTTAGTTTTAAGAATCCAGAAAACTTCTCAAGTACTGTTGAAGAGCGCAAAGCTATTTTTGACATCTACTGTGAAAGCGCTAGCGGTGAGCGATTTATCGTCGAAATGCAAAAAGCTAAAATGCATTTTTTCAAAGATCGGTCTTTGTTTTATTCGACATTTCCGATTCGTGAGCAAGGCCAAAAAGGTGTATGGGATTTTCGTTTACTGCCAGTATATTTCATTGCCATTTTGGATTTTATTTACGATGAACAAGAAGACGAGCGTAAATTTAGACGTGATGTCTGTTTAAAAGATCAAGATGGGGATGTTTTCTACGATAAATTGCATTTTAAATTCTTGCAAATGCCGTTGTTCAATAAAACAGAACATGAACTAGAAAGCCATTTTGACAAGTGGGTGTACTTCTTAAAACATTTAGAAGATATGGATCATATTCCTGTCATTCTAAACGAACCCGTCTTTCAGAAAGGCTTTGATATCGCTGAGGTATCGCATTTGAGTACTGAGCAATATGATGACTATTTAAAAAGCGTGCTGTCCTACAATGAGGCAAAAGCAGTCACTGATACTGCGTTTGCTGATGGTAAGAGTGAAGGCAAGATTGAAGGCAAGATTGAAGGTGAAAA